>JAJFUG010000028.1 GCA_021372515.1 bacterium | reverse complement strand
TGTTGATATTATTGAAGTTCTAAGAATCAAATTCGACAAGCTTAAATTACTTAAACCAGATATACCTCAATTGGCTCTATCTCTTAAATTTTAACCGGACAGTACTGGGCCGAAACCAAAGCAGAACAGAGTCTTTCGTCTTCTCACTGCAAGTTCCTAACCGGACATTGTTGGTCTTGCCCGAAAGAACCCAAAAAAATGCCGGGCGAACACAAGGTTCGCCCCTACGAAAGGCAAGCCCTTCTGTCGGGCACGGCGCGCCGTGCCCCTTTTCTTTTTTCTCTTGGTCACGACCAAGAGCCAGAAGCCCTGAAGGGTTATTTGCAGTAGACAACAAAAGGCTCTGCTGAATCAATCCAGTATAGAAAAAGCCGGGCAAGCGTGGAGCCTGCCCGGCCTTCCTTTTTTCCTCTCTCAAAGCCTCTGAAAACGGCAATCAGCCGTTCAGCACGTCATCCACGCTCTGCATGAAATCCCTTTTCAGGCTCGCCAGCCGCTCCGCAGCCGCCAGCTTGGCCGCGGCGACCGGGCCGCCCTCCTCCACCTGGCGCACCGCGGTGAAATAGAATTTCACTTTCGGCTCCGTGCCGCTGGGCCGCAGTGTCACCCGGCAGCCGTCCGCCAGGTAGAACATCAGCACGTTGGCCCTGGGCAGGTGCGTGCGCTGTACATGGCCGCTGGTCAGCTCACGGCGCTCGCCGCTCAAGAGGTCCCAGCAGCCGGTGACCGCGCTGCCAGAGATGGCTTTGGGGGTGCTTTCACGGAAATGCTTGAGCAGGCCAACGATCTTGCCCGCCCCCTCGATGCCCTTGAGCGTGAGCGAGGCGGCGCTCTCCAAATAGACCCCGTAGGCGCGGTAGATTTCGTCCAGGTAATCACCCAGGGTCATGTCGCGGCTCATGCACCAGGCCGCGATCTCGGCTATGGTCTGCGAGGCCACCACCGAGTCCTTGTCGCGGGCGTGGGTGCCCACCAGGTAACCGTAGCTTTCCTCTCCGCCGAACACGTAGGTGCGGCCCTTGCCCTCCAGCTCGAACAGGTGGATCTGCTCTCCGATGTACTTGAACCCGGTGAGAGTGTCCACGATCTCGGCCTCGAAACTGGTGGCTATGGCGCGCTGCAGCTCGGTGGTCACGATGGTCTTGACCACTACCGGGCGCTCGGGCAGGGTGCCGTGGGCGTGGCGCTGGCTCAGGACATAGTGGCAGAGCAGGGAGCCGATCTGGTTGCCGTTGAGCAGCTCGAAAACTCCGCTGGAGTTGCGGAAAGCCAGGCCCATGCGGTCGGCGTCCGGGTCGGTGCCCAGCACCAGGTGCGCTCCGCTGGCCTCGGCGCGCTGGATCGCCAGGGTGAGGGCTTCCTTTTCCTCGGGGTTGGGGCTTTTTACCGTGGGGAACTCGCCATCCGGAATGCGCTGACTCTCCAGCACCTCGACCCGCTTGAGGCCCATGCGCTCCAGGGCCTTGGGGACCATGGTCACTCCGGCGCCGTGCAGCGGGGTATAGACAACGCTCAGACGGTCGGCCACGCTGCGGATCACCTTCGGCTGGATCACCTGGGTGTGCACCGCCGCCAGGAAAGCCTCATCCACCTCCGGCCCCAGCCAGACCAGCAGGCCCTTGCTCTCGGCCTCCTCCCGGCTGATACGTTTCACCTCGGACAGCGAGCCGATGGCCCGCACCTCGGCGATTATGCCCTCATCGTGCGGGGGCACGATCTGGCCGCCGTCGCTCCAGCAGACCTTGTAGCCGTTGTACTCGGGCGGGTTGTGGCTGGCGGTGATCACCACGCCCGCGGTGGCCTTGAGGTAGCGCACGGCGAACGAAAGCACCGGGGTGGGACGCAGCTCGGGGAACAGGTAGGCCTTGATCCCGTTGCCGGCCAGCACCAGGGCGGTCTCCAGGGAGAACAGGTCGCTCTTGCGGCGCGGGTCGTGGGCGATGGCGCAGGAGGGCGCGCTCGGGTTCTGCTTGAGGATGTAGTTGGCCAGGCCCTGGGTGGCGGTGCGCACCACGTACTCGTTCATCCGGTTGGTGCCCGCGCCGATCACCCCGCGCAGACCGGCCGTGCCGAATTCGAGGTCCATGTGGAAACGGTCGGTCAGCTCTTTCCAGTTCCCGCAGTCCCAGAGGGCCTTTATCTCGGCGCGGGCCTCTGCACCGAACTCCTCACTCATCCAGCGACGGGCGAGCTGTTCCACTCTGGGGTCGAGTTTTTCGGACATGATTTCCTTCCAGGTTCGATTCAATTTCGGATTTATGTGCCTGACGGGTCATCCCGGCCGGAAACGAACCCGGGCCGGACTTAGAATATACACATAATTTACTGTGTAATAAAGTATCTCAACCAACCGGGCCTCTCACCAGCCCGCGCGCGGCGGGCCGAAAGCCCGCAGTTGCGCGATCGGGTCGAGCGCGAGCGCCAGCTCGCGCAGGGAGTCGGCCTCCGCGGCCCGGCCCAGGCCCTCCAGGGCCGTTCCGGCCTTGAATGATTCGCGGGTGTAAGTCACCCCGGGCTGGGCTTTCACCTCCAGGTTGTCCGGGTAAGCGCGGACCCGCATGTAGTGGTCCAGGACGGCGGCGCAATCTTTCCGCTGCATGGCCGCATCCCCCAGGGCCAGGTTGGCCTCCACCCAGTAGCGTCGGTGGAAAGGACTGTGGCACGGTGGCGTTCCAGGAACGCCAGGCGCGCCTCGCGGCTCACCCCCAGGCGCTCCCGCACCGGGTCCAGTTCGGTGAGTGGCAGGGCCTGCGTGCTGTCGGCAGCCACCGCCGCCTCGTAGGCCGTGCGCGCACTGGCTGGGGAAACACAGGGCCGCGGAGGCTCCTCGGGCGCGGCTCAGAGCGTCCCGTGTCGCGGCGCTATCACCCTGCATGTGACGGCACCAGGCTAAATGATACAGAAGCAGAGGCGTGTCGCTTCCGCCCTCCATTTCGAGCGCCGCGGCGGCCTTGCCGTAAAGCCCGCAGCGGGCGTAACGCGCCGAGAGGCAGGCCAGGTAGAGGTTCGAGACACTGTAATAGGCGAAATCGTAGCCGGCGCGGGCCAGTTCGCTCTCGGCTTTATCAGCCTGCCCCAGGCCCAGGCGGGCCTGACCTAAGTAATAGCGCGCCGGGCCGGAAGTCCCGTCCCGGGCCAGGGCCTTCTCAAAGCAATCCGCCGCCGGTCCGAACTGCGCGCGTTTCAGCAGCATCACGCCCAAGGCCGTGTTGGCCCGGATATCTCCCGAATCACGCCGCAGCGACTCGCGGTAGCAGGCCTCGGCCAGCACAGGCGTTCCCGGAGCGGCATCCAGCACCCGGCGGCGCGGCCTTTTTCAAGGCGCAAACTGACCGCGCCCTCCAGGTTGGCGTAGTTCCACGCCCCGATCCCGCGCACCGGGAACCAGAAATGGCTGAAAGTCTTGGTCTCGCCGGGCTGCAGCCAGTGGAAATCGGGCTGGTTGTCGGAGTAGGCCCCGGCCTGGGGCTCCACCAGCGGGGCATCCCCGTCCGTGAGCACGCTCTCCCAGAGCCGCCCGGCGGGCGAGGTGCCGCAGTACCAGAGTTTCTTGCCCAGTACGATATTGTGGTCGGCCCAGTGGACCAGGCCGCCCTGTTCCTCCGGGCGCCAGGAACCCTGGAAATCCTCCTTCGAGTTCACGATGAAGTAGCTCGTGCCGCCGGGAGCGTTCGCCCAGCGCCGCAGGTCGACCCCGTTATCCAGCGGCCAATGGTAGAACTCGTGCTTGCCGTGGCCGGTGGCGATCTCACCCGGGATGACCGCCGTGAACTCCGGCGAGCCGCGCACCCCGGCATCCGCCCACCAGAGGAACGGCTTCGGCAGTGGGGTGCAGTTGGTCAGGCGCACGCGGGTCTCGATCCAGGTGCGGCCCGGGGGCATGTGTTGCCCACGGCCCAGCGCATGCCGCAGGTGCGCTCGACCTCGCCGGTCCAGACCACTTTGGAGCCGTCCGGGTTCTCGGTCACGCGCCAGTCCACCGGGCGGAACCCGGAGGGACGGTGGCCGTTGGGGAAATTCCACTCGATCCCCCCCGAAATCCAGGCCCCGGCCAGGCCGACCAGGGCGGGCTTGATCGTGCGCTGGTCCTGCAGGAAATGGTAGCCGCCCGCGCTCTTGTCGTAGGCGTCGTGCAGCCGCCCGCCGATCTCGGGCAGCACCAGGGCGCGCACGTACTCGTTCTCCAGCCAGAGACCGTGGTAGGAGCGCTCCCCTTTCTCCTCAGTCAGCTTGTCGAACATCGGGTAGGGGTAAATCGTCCCGCCGCGCACTTTCCAAACCGGCATGGCCTCGGGCGGGCCGAGCCGCCAGGTGGGGAAAGTCACCGGCTCCTCACGCACTGTCACCGCGGCGGGAAGAGTTGCGAATGTCAGCAGCAGAAGAAGGAACACCGGGCCAAGCAACTGTTTACCGCGTCGGGGGGATGGCATGGCGCTGTTCTCCGGTTGAATGAGTTGTCCGCTTTCGGGATGGGAATCCGCACCGAGGAACCTGCCGCAAAATCTAATCAGAGCGGCTGACCGCGGCAACAATCCACGCGGGCGGCTCACGAGGTCAAGCGGGTTGACTTATCGCTTACGCCTGCGTATATTACAGACCTGCTTATGCCAGTATAATCCGCAATGTCAATCTGCCGGCGTGGTGGAACTGGTAGACGCACGGGACTCAAAATCCCGCGGGGGCGACCCCATGACGGTTCGATCCCGTCCGCCGGCACCATATATGACGCGGCCTTCCGATAAGATGTTCGGGGGCCGCGTTTTGTTTTAGCACAATATTATCAACGTTGAATTACATACCTTCCGCTGCACCATCATTATGCTTGACAATTTATCATCCTATATTATCATTTGTCCATTGATCGAACCAATGCTTGCCGGCACGCACGACTATCCGGCGGACCGGGACACAGACACGCTTTCCGCTGTCCGGGCTGCGTCGGCTTGACCGTTGCAGCGTCCGCCGGGTGTCAAATTTGACGTACGATCCTCTCATCGCGCGCGAAAGGAGTCTGAATGCCGAAACTCGCTCTTCTTGGCGGAACTCCCGTGTCCTCCGCCGGATTCAGCATGAACTGGCCGCAGGTGGGCCCGGAGGACATCGGGGCGGTCTCCGCCGTGGTGGCCGGTGGGCGCTGGTGGCGTTTCGACGGCAGCGAGGTGGACAATTTCGAAAAGGAGTTCGGCCGCTTCACCGGCTCGCCCCACGTGCTGGGGGTGAACAACGGCACCGTGGCGCTGGAGGTGGCCCTGCGCGCCTGCGGCATCGAGGCCGGGGATGAGGTCATCGTGCCGTCGATCACTTTCATCGCCTCGGCCTCGGCCGTGCTGATGGTGCAGGGCGTGCCGGTGTTCGCTGACATCCTGCCCGGCACCTGCCAGATCGACCCGGCGGATGTGGAGCGCAAGATAACCGCCCGCACCCGGGCCATCGTGGCCGTGCATTTCGGCGGCTACCCCTCGGACATGGATTCGCTCTGCGCCATTGCCGCCCGTCACGGCCTCAAGCTGATCGAGGACTGCGCCCAGGCGGTGGGCACACTCTGGCGCGGCCGTCACGTGGGCAGCCTGGGCGATGCCGGCACGTTCAGCTTCCAGCAGTCCAAGACCCTTACCTGCGGCGAGGGCGGCGCTGTCACCACCGGCTCGGAGGAAATCTACAACCAGGCCTTCGCCTACCACCATATCGGGCGGGTGCTGGGCAGCGCCAAGTACGACCACACCTCCGTGGGGCCCAACTACCGGATGAACGAGCTTCAGGGCGCGCTGCTTCGCACCCAGCTGGCCAAGGTGCCGCGCCAGACCGAGGCCCGCATGCAGAACGCGGCTCTTCTGCGCCGCGGCCTGGAGAATATCCCGGGCCTCACCGCCCTGGACCCGGACACGCGGATCACCCGGCGCGGACACTACATGTTTATTATCTTATACGATGAGACAGTGTACGGCTGCGAGCGCGCCCGCTACATGGAGGCGATGAAAGCCGAGGGCGCCGAGCTGCTGCTGGGCAACAGCATCCCGGTTTACCGTCTGCCTGCGTTCCGCAACATGAGTTTCGGCCGCAAGGGCTGCCCGCTGACCTGCGGCCATTACAAAGGGAAAATGGACTATGCGAAGGTATTCTGCCCGGTGGCCGAGGAGCTGGGCTACAAGCGGATCATGGTCCTGGTCAACGAGTGCCTATTGCTGGAGAGCAACGTGCGCCTGTTCCTGGAGGCCGCACGCAAGGTCTACGACAACCGCGCCGAACTCGCCGGGCGCTGAAAGGGAAGGTGACAGATGGTTACAGCCAGACAGATCAACCAGCACCTGCTGAAGGGCTGCGAGTGGATCGGGCTGGACAAGACAGTCGACTCGTTCCGCTCCGGCGACCCCGACCGTCCGGTCAGCCGGGTGGCCGTGGGCTGGATGGCCACGATCTACGACCTGCGCCGCGCCGTGGAGCTGGGCTGCGAGCTGTTCGTGACCCACGAGCCGACTTTCTGGGAGCACTGGCCGCCGGAGGGCAAGTACCGCGACACGCCCGAGGGACGTCCCAAGGCCGAGTTGCTCGAAAAGAGCGGGATCGCCGTGCTGCGCTGCCATGACGCCTGGGACAAGTGGCCCGAAATCGGCATCCGCGACTCCTGGGCCCGAAGCCTGGGCCTGAGCAAGGAAGCCGGCGTCTCGCAGGACGGCTGGAGCGTGATGTACGAGATCGAGCCCACGCCGCTCAAGGCGTTCGCACGCCAGGTGCTGGAGCGGGTGAAACCGATCGGCCAGGACAGCGTGCAGGCGATGGGCGACCCGGAGATGATCGTCCGGCGGCCCTGTATAGGAGTGGGCTGCTACACTCCGGACCTGGACCTGATCGACCAGGGGGCCGACTGCCTGATCGGCAATTTCGACGGCGCCTGGTACTATTGGGAAAAGCGGGAGCGTTTCGTGGAGCGCGGCGTGGGCGTGCTCACAGTGGAGCACGGCTGCACCGAGCACTGGGGCATACAGAACCTGGCCGGGTACATCCGGAGCACCTGGCCCGAGCTGACCGTGCACTACCTGGACCTCTACCCGCGGCCCTGGACATTGGTATAAGGGAAAGCCGGGACAAGGATAATGAGCGTAGGGGCGGCCCCCCGTGGCCGCCCAAAACAGATAGGGCAGGCACAGGGGCCTGCCCCTACGAAAACTGCTTTTTGGAAGTATCGCTTATGAATTGAATCATATTGAACGCAAAATAGTTATAGTCAAATCCGGGCTTGAAAAAACGAGCGGCGTTCCGGGGCAACCGGGGCGCCGCTTTGTCATTTCATAAGCCAATTCCAACTCAGCGCCTGTAGGCCCTGTCCAGCGGCCGCAGACCTCTGTCCGCGGCGATCAGGTTGGTAAATCCGGCCTCGTAGAGCATAACCCGGCAGTCGTCCACATCCCGTCCGCGGTGATAGCTGGTGTCCTTTTCCGTGTCACGAGGATTGGCCCCGGTCTCGGCGTAGACCGCATTGGCCCCGGAGGTGAGGCCGATCAGGTTCGGCTCGTGGACAGCGATGTTGGTGGTCTCGCGGCACCCCAGGCTGGCCAGGGCGACCACAGCCACCACCTGAGCCAGCCGCAGCTCGGAAATCTGGCCGCGGCCGCTCAGCGGTGAGCCGGGAATGTAGACACGCCGCATGGCGGCATGCTGGAAACAGCCCAGCTCAATCCCCAAGAAAATCTGCTCCACCAGCTCGGCGGCGCTGTGCTCGGGCCCCACCGGCTCGCAACAGTAATACCAGTCCAACCCGGCGGCGCGGACAGCCTCGATGGTCCTGCGCCGTTGTTGCGGATCGAGTGCGGTGTCCTCACCTTCGCGCAGGCGGAGCACGTGATAAGCCCCGTTCACTCCGGCGGCGTGCAGTTCTTCGGCCTGAACACGGTCAAAATCGCCGACATTGACAACTATCTGCTGTTCCAGCGGCAGCCTTTCCCTCAACAGGTGCACTGTATCCAGGAGATGCCCGAAATCGAATGTGTGCATGGTCATCAGGAACAAGGCAAAAAGGTTGCCGCCAGCGGTGAAATCGAGCGCCCCAGCCAGGACCTCGGCCTGCGACATCTGGCTTGGGACAAACGCGGTGTGGCCCTCGCCGAAACTGCAGAACTTGCAGCCCCCTGGGCAGGCTTCGATCTCGACCCCGATCTGGCCCAGGATGATCGACGCGTTGCCAAAGCGACAGCGCGAGACCGTATCGGCCACCGCACGCAGGAAACCGGCCTCTGCCGAAACAGGCCGACACTCCAGCAGAACGCGGCATTCCTCTCGTGTTGGGGAGTGCCCGGCCTGGGACCGTTCGAGGATGTTCAGGATTTTCATGTCGGCTTTCACGGCCTGTTCCTTAATCCAGTATTCGATGCTACCAGTTGGACTCGGGGTATTACGGATGTAAACGCTCTTCCAGGATCTAAACCGGTCGGAATAAATCGGAGATTGCGGAACTGCCCCGACTTAAAAATGCTTCTCACACTGGGCCGGGTCGAAAGGCTTCTTCTCGCGCTCGATCCAGTAGGAGGGGGCGTCCTTGTCCCAGCCCAGCGACAGCGGCCGCTTGCCGAACAATCTCATCAGCAGTCCCACCGGGGTGAGCACCAGGTAGAACACCAGGATCAGAAGCAGCCGCGTGTTGAACCAGCCCAAAGCGTGGGCCAGCTTCATCCAGAGTTTCTG
>JAJFUG010000027.1 GCA_021372515.1 bacterium | reverse complement strand
CCGGTGAACCAGTCGCGGATGCGCTCCTCGGTTTTCCATTTCCAGTAGTCCCGGAAGAACTCCTTGGTCGCCAGGTTGCCGTCAATGTCCCGGTAATAGGCCACCAGGTCCATGACCATGTCGTCGGTCAACAGGTAGCTCATGCCGGACTCGAAGGCGTCGGTGCGGGAGTATCCCAGGTCGCCGTAATTTTCGGCGCCCGAGCCTTCCTCGCTCCTCAGGGTCATGTACTGAAGGTTGGGAAGCTGGGTGAACACCCCGTAGGAGAAGCGGAACTGCGCCTTTTCGGTGACCGGGAAAGCCACATCGAAACGCGGCGAGAACGAGGTCTGCACCTGGGGATGGAAATTTTCGGCGTAGGGATCGGTGGCGGTGCGGCCCCAGTTGGTCACCGGCGCGTACCCGTCGTAGCGCAACCCGTAATCGACGACCAGGTCGCCCACATCCGTCCTGTTCTGCAGGTAGGCGCTCCACATTTCCGGGAACCGCTTGTAGACATCCAGGGGGTTCCGCACCGTGGTCTTGTAATTGGTTCCGAAACTGAAAACGTCGAAATGCGTGAACTGCATCCCCAGCTTGGCCCGGTTATGGCGATCGACCTGGAAGTCCAGGTCGGCCTTGTAATTCTTCTGTTTCTCGCTGCTGTACATGTAGTTCATGTAATAGGCAGTGTAAACGCCCTGTTCGAAAGGTGTTTCGTACGGCACCGACTGTTTCCAGCCCAGCTCGCCGTCCACCCACTTTTCACCCCGCTCGGGGTGAGGCCCTTCCTTGTTGAAATACCTTTCGATCTCGAAACGGATGTCGTGGGCGCTCCAGCTCATGAAAGTGCTGCGCTCCCAGTCGGTTTCCAGGCTGGCCTGGTTGACCGCCACGGTGCCGAAATAGCTGAAGCGGAACTGCAGCGAGGCGCTCCGCGCGGCGGACCTGAAAATGTTCCAGTCAAACCCGCTGAGCAGGTTGTCGGTCTTGATCCTTCTGCCGTAGGCCTGCGGCACATGGACCTGCGTCGCTGTCCCCCAGTCCCGGCCTTCCCACAGCGGGTCCCCTTTGTAGAAAACCCCGGTCTGAAAATAATTGCCTTCCCCCGAGTAGCCCGCCGGGTAGGAATGCTGGTTGCGGGACCAGTTGTCGGAGGCGATCAGTTTCAGGCTTTTTACCGGAGAATAGGTGAATTTCCCGGACAGGAGCGTCCGGTCGCCCCAGTTGTAGGGCAGCCGCACGGGATTGTCGGGGGAGAAAAGAGACATCTGGTGCAGGGGATTATCCGCCTTGTAGAGCGAGGGATAATCCTGCTGGAGGTGGCTGACATAGAACTCGTGGCCGGTCCGGAACTGCTCCAGGGTATAGGGATACTCCAGGCCCGGGTTTTCGGTCCGCACCGCCGCCACCGCGGGGTCGTTCCGGACAGCGTCGTTGAGGCGGTCGACAAATGTCTGGTCGATGCCCCGGAAACCCTCATCGGCATGGGTGTAGCTGCGGTCGGCCTCACCCTGGATTTCGCCGGAGAGGTGGAAATAGAGGTCCGGCACCACCGGTATCGGTCCGCCGAGGCTTGTCGCCATCTGGTTGTACCCGAAGTCACTGGTGCGTGGATTGAGCTGGTCGGTGGTGTAGCGGACATTGCCGGCCAGGCTGCTCCCGCCTTCCTTGGTGACTATGTTGACGATGCCCGACTGGGCGTTGCCGTACTCGGCCTGGAAACCACCGGTGATGATATCCACCTCCTCCACGGCCGAGGTGCCCACCTCGAGCGGTGAGGTGTCATCGCTGGTGGATCCGAAATCGTTTTCGAAAACCCAGCCCTGGCCCACTTTGAACGGGTTGGCGGAGTAGTTGCGGACCATCAGCCCGTCAATGATCATGGCCTCCTCGCCGATACGGCCGCCCCGGATACGCAGGCCCCGGTCGCGGGAGCCGCGGCCGCCGATTTCCACTCCGGCCTCCAGGATCATGGCGTCCTCGAGACGGTTGACCGGCGTCTCGGAGACCTGTTCGCTGGTCAGGCGGCGCTTGGTCGAGGTCTCATCGCGGGGGACGATGATCTCGGACTCGCCGGCGACAGTGATCCCCTCAAGCTGGATCACCGTGGAGCTGAGCTGGCCGTTCACCGTGACAGTCTGGTCGGCCAGGACAAGCTGGCTGGCCACGGTGGTTTTCTGGTACCCGGTGAAAGCGAACGTAATGTCCCTGCGTCCCGGGGGGACATTGAGGATGAAGTAGTAACCGTCCGCGTTGGTCACATTTCCCAGGCGCGTGCCCTCGATGAGCACCTGGGCCCCCGCCAGAGGTTTCCCTGTGTCCTTGTCCCGGACAACACCCTCCACCTTGCCGGTGGCCAGCTGCGCGAACAGCCCGGCCACCGTAAACAAGAGCAGAAACACCGTGTCGACGGTTATAGAAAGGTAGGATTTGCATTTCCTTTGGTGCATCGAAGCCCCCTGCTGGCTGAGGAGTCTGTCAAACCGAGGTTGATTCGAGTTCAGAGAGATGGTAGAGTAGTGCTGATGAATGGCCCCCCTTTCTTGCGCGCTCCGATTTCCCAGGTCTCACCACACCGCCGCAGAGGCTCCTCCAGGCGCCCGGGTATCCTCGATCCCATCCCGCCGGTCCGGTCTCTTTTCAGTCTCTCCGGCCCCCTCTTGAAAAAGTGAGCGGTTCACTGAAGCCTGAAGTCATGCTCCGGCAGTCGGTTCCGCTGCCGGCTCAACTATCGTCCCGCAGCAGGATGCTGCCGAGCAAGTTCTCAATGATGTTTTTCGGGCAAATGCCGATGAGGAAGTCCACGATCTGCCCGTTTTTGAAGAAGATGAGCGTGGGAAGAGTACGGATCGAATATTCGTCGGCTATCCGTTTATTCGCGTCGACATCCAGTTTCCCCAGCTTGATCCGGCCCTGGTATCGGAGGGCCATCTCCTCGATGAACGGAGCGATAATCCGGTACGATCCGCTCCAGTCGGTCTCGAACACGACCAGCACCGGCCCGGCCGCCTCGATGACTTCCCGCCGGAAATTGGCCTCGGTCAGAATGAGAAGGCCGGGCTTTCCGTTCATTTTTCCATCTCCCACGTGCTCTCCGCCGGCTCGCCGCAGCATTGGATTCGTGCTTTCCTTCTTTTCTTCGAAATACAAAACCCGTTCCGAATAAAAAAAGCCACCCGGGCAGTTGTCCAAGTGGCTTCCATTGAATATTTTATGTTATTATTCGGCTTTATCGCCTCTTTCGGGCGCGCGGGCTAATCTCCGAAATGCCGGAGAGACTCCGATATTTCGGATACCATTCAGGTGTTGCGCCGGATCCCCAGCTTGTCCATTCTCGATTCAAGCGTTGTCGGTTTCAGCCCTAAAATTTCCGCCGCGCCGGATTTTCCTCTTATCCGCCAGCCGGTGGTTTTCAGCACTTTTACAATGTGCTCCCGCTCCAGTTCCTCCAGGGTCGGGGTTCTCGAATCCCGGTCCCGGGGCTGGGTCTCTTTCTGCAGAGACTCGGCCAGTTCGAGCTTGTTCCTGCGGCTGACAATCACGGCCCGCTCGATGACATTTTCCAGTTCCCGGACATTACCCGGCCAGTCGTAAGACTGCAGGTTGTCAATAAGGTTCGGCGAGATGAAATTTATCTTCTTACCGGCCTGGGCGCTGTATTTATTGACAAAATGGTTGACCAGCAGCGGGATGTCCTCCTTGTGCTCACGCAGGGGCGGGCAGGTAATCGGATAGACATTGAGCCGGTAGAAGAGGTCCTGCCGGAAGCGGTCCTGCCGCACCTCTTTTTCGAGGTCACGGTTGGTGGCGGCAATGATCCGAACATTGACCCTGATCGTGGCGGTGCTGCCCAGCCGCTCGAATTCCCCGTCCTGCAGGACCCGCAGGAGCTTGGCCTGCAGGTCGAGAGGCATTTCCCCGATCTCGTCCAGGAAAATCGAGCCGCCGTCCGCCAGTTCGAAACGCCCGATCTTTCTGGAAAGCGCTCCGGTGAACGCTCCCTTTTCATGTCCGAAAAGCTCGCTCTCGATAAGAGTGGCCGGCAGGGCGGCGCAGTTCACGGTAACCAGCGCCCTCTCGGCCCGTGGGCTTACATTGTGCACGGCCCGGGCAATGAGCTGCTTGCCGGTCCCGGTCTCGCCGAGAATAAGCACCGTGGCGTCGGTGGCGGCTACCTGCTCCACCCGCTCCAGCACTTTGTTCAGCGCGTCGCTGTTGCTGATGATCTCCTTGAAATCGTGCTCGATCCGGATCTCTTCCTGCAGGTAAATGTTCTCGGCCTGGAGACGGTTCTTCAGGCTCTCCACCTCGGCATGTTCTTTCCGCAAGGCGGATTCCACTTTCTTGCGTTCACTCACCTCGTGCAGGAGTTCGAGGTTTCTTTTCTTGATGAAGCGTGTCCTGAATTCGTGAATCCCGTAGAAAGCGGCAACGATGGCAACGAGGCTCAAGACCCTGAACCAGAGCGTGGCCCAGAAGGGTGGCAGTATTCTGAAAGACAGCGTTGCCGTCTCCCGGCTCCAGACCCCGTCTTGGTTCCTCGCCTTGACTTTGAATGTATATCGGCCTTCAGGCAGGTTGGTGTAGGAGACGGAATTCTGGCGGGTTGGGATCCAATCCGCCTCCAGGCCCTCCAGTCGATAGTTGTACAGGACACCCGGCGAGGCAAAGCAGATACCGACAAATTCTATATTCAGGCCGTTCATGTCGTAATCGAGGACGATTCCGTCCCTAACCGGGATGCTCTTATCGAACAATTTAAGCCCGGTGATATAAACGGGCGGTTGAATGAGAGTCGGCCGGTCGGAGGAAGGATCATATTTTATTACACCATTGGGCGATCTGAACCAGAGGTTTCCTTTTCGATCCAGGAGAGGCTGGGATTGTGTGTTGGCGGTGAAGCCATCCTCCTCAGTATAGACTTTGAACGTCTCGCCGTCGTAGCAATTGAGTCCGTTGGACATCACAAAATACAAGCGGCTGCCGGACTCGAGGATATAGTTGCAGACATTGCTGGAAAGGCCGTTCTCTACGGTGAAATTGGTAATTGCGTCATCCTTGAGCCGGCTAACGCCGCCACCGTTTGTACCCGCCCATACCGCGCCGGAGGCGTCCCGGCAGAGGGCCAGGACATCGTTATGGGCCAGACCGCTTTCAATGGTATAGCGTATTCCGGCGAGCCGCTCGTTTTCTCCGGCGTATCCGTAATAGTCCTGGATATCGGATTTTACCAAACCGCTGTCCGTGGCAAACCAGAGACATCGCTCGGGGTCGCCTGTAATTGCATTGATTACTCTGCCTCGTTCCAGCTTTCTGAGGTCGGTGCCGTTAAAGACCAGCAGGCACTCCGTGGTGCCGAACAGCAAATTGCCGGCCGTGTCTTGAGCTGTCGAAAGGACCGAGGGAGGGGAATCGGGATTTTCTCCTTTCAATAAACAAGGCTCGATTGTCCGTCCGTTGAACTTGTATTGAAACGTCCCGATGTAAATGACGCCATTTCTGTCCTCAAAAAAAGACCTGTTGATCCATTGATTTTCGAGAATATAATTTTTCCACCTCGAACCGTCTAATGTACTTATTTCGTAGCCGGACGAAAACCAGATAACGCCCTTGCTGTCCATATAAAGATGTACTATATGGTCGCTGCACAAGCCGTCACGCGAGGTATACGTAGTCCATTTATTGCCGTCATACCTGGCGACTCCCTCGACATACCGGTCGTTAAACCAGAGGTTTCCCTGCCTATCCTCAAGCGCGGGGGCAACCGAGTTCCCCGGCAGTCCATCCGCCTCGGTATAGGTCACGAAAGCCCTGTCGCTGAGCCGCACCAACCCGTCTCCCCAGGTGCCGAACCACAGGTTCTTTTCCTTATCCTCGAAGATCGAGGTGATATTATCGGAGGGCAGCCCATTTTGCGTGGTGTATGTCTTCCAGCCTGTGCCGTCATAAACCCCCACACCGCCGCCCTGTGCACTGTACCAGATATTGCCCTGGCTGTCCTGTAAAAGTGAGGGATCAGAACCCAGCGGGATACCATCCTTGTGGTCGAAAATCCTGTAGTTCCCCTGTTCAACAGTCCCTCTGATTTCTATGGCTACACTCTCTCTTTTTATTTTGCTGTAGCCGGCGAGCCAGATGTCGCCCTCTTTATCCTCGACAATGGAGTTGATCTGGCAAAGCGCTCCCGGTCCCAGAGGATAGAAGTGTTTCCAGTTCTTGCCATCGAAACGGCAGACTCCATACTGCTGGAACCCGAACCACAGGTTGCCTTTGGAGTCCTCAAATACAGTCCTGACCCGGTTATCGGGCAGTCCATCGGCGACGGTGTGATATTGCCACCCGGCCTTGTCGAGACAAGCCACACCGGCCCCGAAGGTAGTCACCCACAGTCGGCCGCGGGAATCCTCGAAAAAAGTCCAGACAGTGTTGTCCCGCAGATAATCATCGCTCAGAGTGGTCCACTTCTCCCCGTCATACCTGCTCACTCCCCCTCCCCAGAAACTGGCCCAGAGGCCGCCCCGGGAATCCTCGAAGATTTTTAGAGCGCTGTTGCCGGCTAAACCATCCGTTACGCTGTAATTGGTAAAATTCAAACCATTGAACCTGGAAATTCCGCCCTGAGTCGATAACCAGAGGCAGCCTTTACGGTCTTGCAGGATCGAGCCGACCTGATTCGACGCCAGTCCGTCTTTGGCAGTATAGGTTCTGAAAGGATATTTCACCGCGTAGAGGTTCCTGTGGGAACCAACAAGGATGGCGAGGGTTGATAAAAGGAGAGAAATTCTTCTCATTCTCATCATTATCAGTTTTTTCCCAAGTAAAGCAGACGACCATTATGCAAAAGTGTGACATTATTATTGTTTGCCACCGATAATTCAACCTGCTCCAAGGCAAAATCTTTTAAGACTGTTGTTTAAATGCAAACAAAAAAGCAAAAAACAGGCAATGTAATTCCCTGGCTAAAACCCAAAGCTTGTACCGTGTGCTCCACCTTTGAGTTCTCTCGTAATTGGTGCTATACTTCCGGGGCAGGCCAAATCTCGATTCAAACTGACAATCTTTCATGTAATCGAAAAAAGTGAGTTCATCCAAGCCGGGCCGATCGAAAAACCGCATCTGAGGAAGTCAGGTCCAGAATGAGCCCAGGAGCGTAAATGATGAGGCGAATGACAACCTTTGAGCTGTTGACCGTTTTCCTTCTCTCGATTTTACCTGCAAGCAAGGCTGGAGCCCAAACCATGATCGATCTCGAAAAAATCAGCCGTCAGAAACTCGCGGAATACACCTGCCACCGGGCGAGCGGCGAGATCACGGTCGACGGCAGGCTGGATGAACCGTGCTGGCAGGCGGCCCCGTGGTCCTCGCCGTTTGTCGACATCATCTCCGGCGAACCGGCGTTTTTCGACTCGCGGGTAAAGCTGCTCTGGGACGACAGCTATCTGTATATCGGGTACCGGATCGAGGAGACCCATGTCCGCGCCAGGCTCACCGAGCAGGACTCCCGTATCTGGGAGGATAACGATGTCGAATTGTTTATCGCCGGCCGTGACGCCTACTACGAGCTGGAAATCAACGCGCTGAACACAATCTACGAGGTCTTCTGGATCTGGGATGATGTCCTGGGCCAACCCGGGTCGGCCTACCCGACGACCGAATGGTCGCCCACGCTGCGGAAAACCGAAAAGCTCTCCCAGTTCATACCCCCGATGCATCCGCGCGGCGAGCGGACCGGGTTTTTCGATTTCGATATCACCGGGATGAAACACGCGGTTCATGTCGACGGGGTAATAAACCAGGACAATGTCGAGGACCGGGGCTGGAGCGTGGAGCTGGCCCTTCCCTGGGCTGAACTGGCGCCCCTGGCGGATGGCCGCGCGCTGCCGCCCGTGGATGGAGACATGTGGCGGATCGACTGCTCGCGGTTCCAGCACTGCGGCCGTGACGGGACCAAGCTGGAGCAGTGCGCCGGATGGACCTGGAACAAGCACGGCTATATGAATTCGCACATCCCGGAAACCTTTACGTTCTTGAAATTTTCCACGAAACCGGTCAAGTGAGCCGGCAGGCTCGGCGTGCGGCTTGCTGACAAATCACTACTGCTCTCTGCGGACAACGCCCGGAGAGCGGAGCTTCGATAAAAAAGGGTCTGGGAGGATCTCCCAGGCCCTTCTCTATTGGTGGCGGGGCCGACGAGACTTGAACCCGCGGCCTCCGGCTTGACAGACCCCTTCAGGCAGTTTCCCTCCTCTTTCTTACTCCTTTTATCTAAAGCCAGAGGCGCATGGAGGCTGTATGTCATGCTTTCAGGGTGAGGCTGCAGATTGGCACGAATTTAATAGTTTAACCCCGATTCCGGCATAAACTGACACAGAATGACCTGCGACAATGCACATATTCCTGATTTCTTAATCCAGTCTATGTGGTTCAATCCATTGAATTCTGTTGAAAGTATTAGCTCTCAAGCTGATTTTTCAATATTCCGACAGCCTGCGGCGAAAACAAGACAAGATATCGGGTGTGTAAGACTAAGGTCTATATTGACATTTGTCTCTTTTCTTATTAATTGGAAGGGACCTCTGATTTAATCGCGTAGAAGGTTTCTCACGTTTCCCCGGCTGAATAGCATCAATCTGCAGTGGATTAAGGAAATAACCTCCAACAGATCATGTTTCTGAGCTGCGGAGCCCGATACATTAAAACCAAGCAAAAAAACAGACATGATTCTATGTACCATTGAATCAAAGGTCGCGCAAATATAAAATGTCTGACAAATCAATAACCACAAAACCGGTTGACAATAAAAGCGATAGGCTTGGTCAGCCTGCCCTGGCAACCGCTGAGATCAAGCCACTGCATGGAAACGCCCAGAATGAATCTCCAAAATCAACAGTCCCAAAGGGCGATTAAGACCTCTTTACTGCCGCGTGAAACCATCTCGAATCCATGAATCCTCGGGATGGAGTAGATAATGCTTTCCCGATCGTTCACCGTAAGCATACCAAAGTCGTCGCCTGAAGGTGCAGAATTTTCTCCCGCTCCCGAATGGGACATTAAAAAAAGATAAGGTATTCAGTATTGGGAGGAAAAGATGGTTTTCGACGGCCAGACCTTACAATCGTTTGTTGAGGGCTCTCTCGACAAAACGAAAGAAATTGAAAAGAAAATAAACGCTCTCGAGGCCTGGGAATCAACGGAAATAGATAATGTGCTGGCAGATGAATTAATTCAGACCATGCTCTCCATTGAACACGGCGCAAAATCAATGGAGCTTAAAAACATTGAGGCCCTGGCCAGCTTGATAGGGAATATTCTGAGTATGGTCCATTATAAAACCATGTTGCCGCTTCCTCACGTGGTCAACGCTCTGTTGAATTCAACAGAAATTCTGATCGAATTGATCAAGCACGCGGAGTCAAGCAACGAGGCAAACATTGCGGATATATTGAAAAAGTTGGAAGGTATATCGAGCATTGCGAAGATACCGCGTGTGCTCATTGCCGATGATCAGACTTTTTTCCGGCAGATGCTCAGGAAGCTGCTGGTTTCCATGAAATACGAAGTGGTAGGCGAGGCGTCCAACGGCGATGAGGTGGTCGAACTGTTTAAAAGAGAAAAGCCCGACCTTCTGATTCTGGATATACACATGCCGGGGAAAAATGGTGACGTGGTGCTGGAGGAGATAACCGAACTTGCCCCCTTTGCCCGGGTCGTGATGCTGACCTCCATCGGAGACTCGGATATCGTTACCAAATGTCTCAAGCTTGGCGCTGTAAATTACATACTTAAAGGTGCGACAAGAGAACACATGAAGGCTAAAATTGAAAGATCGTTGCGGGCATACCTGGAATAAAACTTAATAGCACCCGTGAAAAAGTATTCAAAAAGAGGGCCGGATGGAATTCGATGAAGAGACCTTACTGATGTTTATCGAGGACGCAGAGGAGAACCTGAGAGGGATTGAAGACGATCTGCTGGCTCTGGAAACTGCTGGCCGGGACAGGGATGACAAGTTGGCGGACAAGGTATTCAGGGCTTTTCACTCGGTTAAAGGCAGCGCAGGATACATGGCTCTGCAAAACATCCGGGAACTGGCCTATGCGATGGAAAAGACCATGAATCTCATCTGCGCCCGAAA
Organism: bacterium; assembly: GCA_021372515.1. Classification (NCBI taxonomy): domain Bacteria; species bacterium. The sequence goes on along the minus strand of JAJFUG010000027.1, from coordinate 23,412 downwards.
GCTTGCGCCCGGGCCGGAAGTTATCGGAGTTCTGTTGGAATCCGCAGCCATTCTAAAAGAAATGACAGAAAATCCCCGTTCGAGTGACCAGTCGGACACCTCCCGACAATTGGAGAAACTTGAGAAGTACTACTCATTCCGGGAATAAAAATGAAAATCACCACCCGTATTGTCCTCTGTTTTTTGATAGCGGCCACTGTTCCCACGCTGATCGTAGGTTATCTCAGCCAGCGCGCAATCAAGGGAGTGGGCTCACTGGCGGTTTCGCAGAGCACGGAGGCGCTTAGAGGCCTGGGCGAGGAGTCGATCCGTCAGAAAGCCCGGGATGTCGCCCGCCAGGCGGAGATATTCATCCTGACCCATCCCCAGGCCAGCATCGAGGACCTTCAGAAGGACCAGGAGTTTTTGAAACTGGCAGGCCAGAAAGTGGGTGAGACAGGTTACACCGCTCTCTGGGAGACCGGTACGGCAATCACCCGTTTTCACCCGAACCCCGCCATTGTCAACCATGACATGCACGACTTCTCCGTTAAGCTGCCGGCGTTCTGGGAAGTATTCAAACAGAGCCTGGATGGCAAGGAGGGAGAGGGCTATTACGACTGGGTGGACGCCGATGGATCGGTGCGCCAGAAGTTCATGATTACCACCCCGATCCACAGTCCGGTCCAGGGCGTCACCCTGATGGTCAGCGCGACGACGTATATGGATGAATTCTACGGTCCTATCCGTTCCAGTCAGAGCATCATCCAGCAGCTCTTTCGAAAAACCACCCGCCAGCAATGGCTCCTCCTCTTTTTAACCGCCTTGTTCGCGGGCGCGATCGCTATCCTTTTCGCACGCAGGCTGACAAATCCCTTGACCGAACTGGCCAATGCCGCCGAAAGAGTGCAAAAAGGGCAGCTCGACCAGCCGGTGACCGTCAAAAGCAACGATGAGCTGGGAGTTCTGGCCACTACGTTTAATGCCATGATGGAAAGCGTCCGTGGTTCCCAGCTCCGGCTTATGGAACACGCAGACAGCCTGGAAAGACGACTGGCGGACATTATCGATTTTGTCCCCGATGCCACTTTCGTCGTAGACCGGGAGGGCCGGGTGATTGCCTGGAATTCAGCGATGGAGAAATTGACCGGGATCAAGTCCGGGGAGATGCTCGGCAAAGGCAATAATGAGTATTCCATGTCAATTTATGGCGAGCGCAGGCCGATTCTCATCAATCTGGCCTTGAATCCCAATGAGGAGCTGGAAAAGAAATATCCAACTCTGTTGCGTCAGGGTTCAGTTCTGATCGGCGAGACTTTCGCTCCGAAATTGCGGGACGGTGTTCACATGATGGTTACGGCCTCCGCGCTACATGATATCCGGGGCAATGTGGTCGGTGCAATCGAGTGCATTCGTGACATAACCGACCGCAAGCGGGCCCAGGAGGTGATGGAGAGGGCCAAAGAAAACGCCGAATCGGCCAACCGGGCTAAAAGCGCCTTTCTGGCGATGATGAGCCATGAAATCCGGACCCCGATGAACGCGATTATCGGTATGTCCGGCTTGCTGCTGGATGGCGACCTCGATCCGCAGCAGCGTGATTTCGCCAATACGATAAGAAAAAGCGGGGAGGCTCTGCTCGTCATACTCAACGACATCCTCGATTTCTCGAAAATCGAGGCCGGAAAACTGGAGCTGGATAATTGTCCTTTTGACCTGCACCAGTGCGTGGAATCCACCGTGGACCTCTTCGCCCACCGTTCTCGAAGCAAGGGTCTGGAAATCGGCGCCCTCATCGATGTCCATGCACCGGCGACAGTGGTCGGCGACCCCACCCGCCTGCAGCAGATCCTGGTGAACCTTATCGGCAACGCCGTTAAGTTCACCGACAAGGGTGAGGTGATGGTCACGGTTATTTCCAGCGAACTGAAAGCGGCGCCGGGGACGAGTGTCCAGTCGGGAGCAGTGTCGCCGTCTGCGGACCGGGAAAGCAAATGGTTCGAGCTCGAGTTCTCGGTCCGGGACACGGGCATAGGAATACCGGCGGACAGGTTGAATCGCCTCTTTCAGGCTTTCAGCCAGGCGGATTCCTCGACGACCCGCAAGTACGGCGGCACCGGCCTGGGCCTGGCGATAAGCATGCGCCTGGTGGAGATGATGGGCGGGCGGATATGGGTGGAAAGCGAGGACGGACAAGGCTCTAACTTCCACTTTACCATCCGTGCCATGTCCGCTGCCTGCACCAGGCCTGTTTACCTCGAGGCCGACCAGCCTGTCTTGTGCGGGAAAAAGGTACTTATCGTGGATGACAATCCCGCAAACCGGGAAATTCTTTTCCTTCAAGCCGCATCCTGGGGTATGTCGCCGGTCGCGGTTTCCTCGGGCAGGGAAGCGCTGGAGCTGATCCAGGGCCGGGACCAATTTGATATCATAGTGCTGGACATGCAGATGCCGGAAATGGACGGAGTGGAGGTGAGTGAGAAAATCAGGGACCTGGCCTGCGGCGGCTCTGTCCCTCTGGTCATGCTCACCTCTTCCTCGGAGGCCATATCTCCCGAGGACAGGAAGCGTTTCCGCGAAGTGCTTCTCAAACCTGTCAAAGCTTCCCGGCTATACGAAACATTCCAGAGAGCCTTCTGCCCCGAGGGTACGATTTTCGTCTCATCCAATACGGAGGAGCGTGCTTCCCAGTACGACCCCCAGATGGGAACACGCCATCCCTTGCGCATCCTCCTGACCGAGGACAATAAAAGTAACCAGAAGCTCGCCCTGGCGATGCTGGACCGCCTCGGTTATAAGGCGGATGTGGCCTCCAACGGTCTGGAGGCTGTGGAAGCCCTCAAACGTCAATTATACGATCTGGTGCTGATGGATGTGCAGATGCCGGAAATGGACGGCCTCGAGGCCACCCGGCAAATCCGTCAGCATTTTCCCCCCGACCGGCAGCCTCGAATTGTCGCCATGACCGCAGACGCTTTGGACAAGGACCGCAAAGAATGCCTTGCCGCGGGCATGGATGATTACGTGAGCAAGCCCGTGCATGTCAAGAGCCTGGTTGCCGCCCTCTGCCGGAGCAAGGCCGTACTAAATGGAGAGATTACGGAGGTCCCGCCCGGCGCCGGGACGGAACCTGATGAAGGCGGGCCCGCAGGTGATTCCCCTGGGAGCGAAGCCGTGACGGAGCCCTCCGGGAACATCGATATCAATGCCTTGGAAAGGCTCAAGGAAAGTCTCGGAAACCAGGCGGAAAAAATTTTCCCCGAGCTGCTACAGGGATTCATGGAGGATGGCGCGAAGCTTTTGTCGGATGCCTGTCAGGCTCAACAGCAAGGCGATGTCAAAGCACTTCGTCTGGCCGCACATACGCTCAAATCCGCCGGCGCTACTTTCGGCGCCATGAATCTCTCGGCCGTTGCCCGGGAAATAGAATCCCTTGCCCGCGATGGCAAACTGGAAGGCGTCGAGAAGTTAATCGAGCGTGCCAGGCAGGAATTCGAAAAGGCGCAGCAGGCACTCGCTCAAATGTAGAGGGAACTGGAGATGAACGATCCCAAATCGATCCTGGTCGTGGACGATCAAAGACTGCCGCGAACGATTTTGAGCACAAATCTGAAAGAGTCCGGTTATACCGTATGGGAAGCGGACAGCGGCAAAAAAGCCTTGGAGTTATTACGGGGACAAGCCATCGATCTGGTGCTCCTTGACCTGTTCATGCCGGATATGGATGGATTTGAGGTGCTGGAGCAGATAAAGAGCGACAGCCTTATACGAAACATCCCAGTAGTGATTGTCTCCGGTAACGAAGACATGGAAAGCATTAGACGGTGTATCAAGATGGGAGCCGCCGACCACGTATTCAAACCGTTCGATCCGGTGCTCTTGCATGCCAGGCTTAGGGCCATTTTTGATATCAGCTAAGTCTGGATGGAACTCGTATAATTCTCAGCTTCTTTTGGATAGGCCTTTCTTCTTGCGGCTATGATGTGAATTATTATTGCACCTCACCAAAACAAAAAGCACCCAATTCGATGGAATTGGGTGCTTTTAACTAATGGCGGAGGACGGCAAACAAGTTTAAGAAATACCTGCTGGAAGCATTGTGATTTCCAAAACTGGTGGTTCAAATACTATCAGATCAAAAATCAATTTCATATCCTATGCTCTTATAGCCCTTCACTCGTTTCTCGAACATTCTGGCAAGCATTGGAATTTCCAGATCAGCATAGTCGTAAATGATTGCTTTCTTCTTGCTTTCATGGAATCGGTGCAACCGACCTGAATACTGAACCAGTATTCCTTTCCAAGATACTGGCAGAGCAAGGAAAAGAGTGTCCAACCTGGCGTCATCGAATCCCTCACCCAAGAATCGGCCGGTTGCCAGAATTAAACGCGGAACATTGTCAGGAAGAGTATTCAGTTTTTCCAATGCAGCCTTGAGCTGTTTCCTTCCCATTCCGCCTTTGAAGGTTATCAGGTGCTTAACTTTATCGTTAAGTTCCTTTCGGAAGTACTCCACATGCTCCCGCCGCTCGGTCAACAGAACCGGGAATCGGCCCTCTTCAAGGTTTGTTAGCACATCGTTGATAATCATTTTATTACGCTGCTCATCGTGCATCAGAAAAGAGTAAATCTCGGCTATGGTAAGTGCCGTTTCATTTGCACATTCAACCGGTAGCCGCGAGTATGTATTTCGTACAATCAGAGAATATCTGAATGGTCGTTCTTTCGCTAGATCCTTTGAGCTGACCTTGAAGCGCACCGATCCGCAGTTCATAAAAATTATCGGATGGTGGCCGTCTTTACGGGTGACTGTGGCCGAAAGTCCAGTGACATACCTCCCCTTGAATTCGCGGGAGATTGCCTCAAAACTCGGAGCTGAAATGTGATGGCATTCGTCAATCACAAGATGTCCGTATTCCGCAACGAGATTATCCACTTCCCCCTTGCGATTCAGGCTTTGAATGATTGCTATATCAACCTTTCCGGTCTGTTTTCTCTTACCACCGCCAATGATACCGATATCTTTTTTGTCTAAGTCGAGATATTCTGTCAACCTCGTTTGCCACTGCTGGAGAAGCTGTCGACGATGTACCAGAATCAAGGTATTGACCGCACGCTTGGCAATAAGATATATTGCTACGACAGTTTTCCCAAAAGCGGTGGCTGCAGCGAGAACACCAGTATCCTGCGCAAGTAGGGCTTGAGCTGCTTTCTGCTGTTCAGGGAGAAGATGCCCGGTGAATTCCACTTCAAGCGGCTCACCAGATACCCGTTCATCACGGATATCCAGCTCGATTGCCAGGTCTTTGAACAATTCGACCAGGTCGGGAAGGCATCCTCGTGGTAAAGCGATATGATGAGGAAAGTTTTCTGCGCAGGATATGATACGAGGAATGTTCCATACAGGCATCCGCGATTTTTGTTTCTGGTAAAATTCAGGATTCTGGAATGCGGCGGTGCGGATCAATGCATTTCGCAAGGATGGAGAAAGCATTGCCTTTTCAAGATAAATCTGGTTAGCCTTTACTATTTCAATCTTTTGGGGCAATGGACCGGTGACTTTCATCTCTTTTGAGCGAGAAGGCAGGTTTACCCAAGGCTTATCATCATCTTCTTCATCAGTCACCGGCATACGCAATCCGGTTACGCGTTCTTTTTCGGTTGCGATTTGAGACAGCTTTTCGACTTGATTGAAACTCATCCTCCCGATGGATGACAGGAACGCCCATTGGTCTTCATAAGGATTGTTGTTTTCGTCGAGGAACACGGTGTTACCGGCATCGCGAGATTTTTTTTGTAAAGGAAGAGCAATTAAGTTGCCCAAACCTCCCTTAGGAAGCGTATCCTGGTTGGGAAAAAATCTGTCGTAAGAATCAAGCCCGATATCCGGGCTTCTCTCCATAGTCTCTGTCAGAAGAAATGCTCCCATTTGGCGAGCATGAACACATGGAACCGGTTCCTCGAAAAAGAACCATGCATGCGCGCCATTGCCGGAACGAGAACGCTCAATTGCAACCGGTATATCAAGCTCCGCACAGGTGTGGCGAAAAGCTAAAACATCTTCCTGCCAAGAGGTTTTGTCAAAATCAACCGCTAAAAACCAACTCGTCTCATCAGGGAGCATCGGATATCCTCCGATAACGAAATCTTTTTGGGGCTTTTCATCCGGCTTGCATCCTCTCAAATGGCATTCAATAACCTGATCGGTCACTGGAAGATACTGGCGGTGTTCGCAATCGGAGCATTTGATCCGAGGTTTGAGGCAAATCCCAGGTTGCCACTCGTTTCCGCATACTGGTTGATACCCACTCTTGCCGGTTTTCATGCTTTCAAAGCGGCGTGGGAAGACATCCTGCCTGCCGCGAAACAGGGACCGGAAAAGGGAGATTTTTTCGTGTGCTGGCGAATGGTTGTTGACATTACAAGAAGGTTGTATTGGAGCAGTTTGAACAACAGTGGGCGGGCTTATATGTCCCGTTGATTCAATCTTGGCGATCTCGTCTAAAATCCATTCTCTCCTGGCCTCAACTTTGGCGAGTTCAGTTCGAAGCTCTCGAATCCTACCATTGTCCAGTCTCATGCTATCAGTCCGTTTTCTTCCATGGACCTGCCGGAGGCCAATGCCAATCAGCAAAACTGTCACCAGTTAACGCACAGAGTGGTATTTCCAAAAATTCCCGCAATCTATGAAATACATCAGCCAGCTCCAATACTGGCCGCCCAGGGATTGCACGCTCTATAAATGCCTTCCATTGGGTCCTTTTTGATGAATCTGCCGCGAACTGTTCCCCCAATCCTGCGGGGAGACTTTCAGGCAGTTTTCGCCCCCGCTTGACAAGAGTCGCTCTGATTGCTTCGATCAATGTCTTGGAGCCGAATTCAAAATTGCAGACAAGCGTCCACAGGTCATAATAGTCTTTCATCCGGCTGTTTCTCAATCCCAGTACAATAATGGCGTCCAGTTTTTCGGCAATGACTGATTCCCTTGAGTAAATACGGATTCGCGGTGCGGGATAATCCAGAAGGATCGGAAAAATCTGCTCTGTCGGTTCCGGAACTATCACGTCTCCAAACCCCACATCTACCTGCATGGCAAGCCTGGTATTACCAATGTTTCCGCGAATCTTTACGCGTTGCCCCTGGTAGATTTCTCCCTCTCGTATTTCTTCCACTTTTATCGAATCAGCTTGAAATACAACCCCATCATCAACTGTACTGACCTGGCAAATCTCTCGAAAAATATCAGACAACATCCGTTGATCAATTTCACCAAAACCAAGCAGGTCTATGTCTCTGGTAGGCCGATAATCCTGGTTCATCCAGAGCATGAAAAGCATTGCGCCTTTCAAGACAAACCGGTCGGCATGCTTGGTCTGTGACAGGCGATAAAGCAGGCGCTCTATACCATAACGTGTCAGAACGAGATTGTAATCCTCACGGTTCTTTCTTGAAAGATTCAGCAGCCTGTCGAGTACTGACTGTGCTACCGACTCACTCAAAGCATCGCCTCCACGTATGGTCTCATTACCCGTTCCACCCGGCACACCCGCCCGAACGACACCAGCTCATCGACTGTCGCTTTCTTCTGGCGCAGGCAGTCACGAAGAGCTTCTATTGCCACATCGAGGCCGATTTTGCTTCGGTATTTGAAACAATCAGCCACGGTCTTGGCAGGACTGAAAACCCGGATGTCCACCCCGTCTATATTATGGATTTCAATTCCTTGAGCGAGTGAGGAAGCAGAGTAACGCACCACACGAATTTGCACCGTGCCGATATTGGGTTTACGCGCTTTGTGTCCAATCGCCAGCCACACCTGGAAGGGAGTTTGCGTAGTGAGGTCATGATATTGAAGCGCCGATAGAAGGCAAACCACCGCTGACGGCGCATATTTGCAAACTTCAGCGAAGCTGCGATATTCATGCTGCACTGCATTTGGCAGAGAATACATCCCCCGGCCAACTTTTTCCAGAAGTCCCCTTTTGTACGCAATACTTAGGTATTGGCGCGACAGACCTATTTCGGCTAAGTCACGAGGCCGAAGAAGTCCATTTTTCCGTGCAAGCCATGTCACCAGTTTTAGAGGAGTTATTTTCATAAGTATATGATACATATCGTCGGCATCTACTGTCAAGTGCCGACATTATGAAGAATGGAACAAGTTTAGGAACAACCTGTTCAAAGCCGCGTCATTGTTGAAATCAGGCCAGCTTTATAGTGTTATTTGGTGGAGGACGGCAAACAAGTTTAAGAAATACCTGCTGGAAGCGGTGTGATTTTCTCTTGCAATTATTCATTTTAAATGCAATATTGCACGTCATGAACAGGCCAATATCCCAAAGCTATATCAGCCGGTCAATTGAACCGATACTGACAAAGGCCGCCGCCGAGTTTCCGGCGGTTGTGCTTACCGGTCCCCGTCAGGCTGGAAAGACCACCACCTTGCGTCGACTGTTCGGTGAGAGCTGCCGGTACGTCTCGCTCGAACCCCCGGATATCCGGGCTGCCGCGACAGCAGATCCACGCGGTTTCCTTGAAATGTTTCCGCCTCCGGTGATCTTTGACGAGGTGCAGTACGCACCGGACCTTCTTCCCTACATCAAGGAAAAGATTGATTCCGACCGGGAATCCACCGGGCGTTTCTTCCTGACCGGATCGCAGAACCTCCTTCTGATGCAGCATGTAACCGAGTCACTTGCCGGACGGGCCGCTATACTCCGCCTTCTTCCGCTTTCGAGAAGCGAAGCTGAAAGCAGGCCCCTGGCGTCCCTGCCCTGGGAGACCGGTCTGGATTCAGCGTCGGCAAGCCAGACCTCTCCAAAGATTCTCTGGGAAAGTTTTCTGCGGGGTGGCTACCCTGAGCTGTCAGCTCATCCCGAGCGGGACATCAGCCTCTGGCATGCATCGTACGTTCAGACTTACCTGGAACGGGATGTGCGCTCCCTGCGCCAGGTAGGCGACCTTTCGCAATTTCAGCATTTTCTTCGGGCATTGGCGGCCCGCAACGCCCAGCTTCTAAGCCTGACCGATCTTGCGCGTGATCTCGGCCTCTCGATCAACACGGTCAAAGCCTGGCTCTCGGTGCTGGAGGCCACTTATCAGGTTATTGTTCTGTGGCCTTATTACGTAAATGTCGGGAAAAGGCTGGTAAAAACACCCAAGGTGTATTTTACGGACCTGGGTACACTCTGCTACCTCTGCGGCCTGAAAGACCCTGAGCATGCCTCTTCCGGGCCGATGGGCGGATCGATCATGGAAACCGCCGTGCTTATGGAGGTCTTCAAGACTCTCATCCATCGCGGCATCGAGCCACAGGTATATTTCTGGAGGACTTCTACCGGAACAGAAGTGGACATCATCGTGGAAAGTTCAGGCAGGCTTGTACCCATCGAAATAAAACTCTCCGCCACCCCCCGTCCCGCAATGGCTGCCTCAATCAGGGCTTTTCAACAGGACCTCGGCGAAAAAGCAGCGCCGGGCTACGTGGTTCACCCCGGAGATATTACTCTCCCGCTTGGTTCCGGTGTCACCGCCCTGCCGTTCGCCTGCCTGTAATGTCTCAAATTCGGCTGTCAGGCGGCATTCCCTTGAGGTATCCGCCCTCGCGCGTTCTGCCGTTCTCAAGTATCTCATCCAGGTCCTGGGGCCAGAGCATGGCCGGCCGACCATCTCTTCCGCGGAAACTGGAGCCCAGCGCGAAGCCAAACCCAAGGATATTGTAGAGTTTGATCGCCTGGCCAAGCGTCTCGGGTTCTTCGATGTTCAGGAGCGCGTAGTAGAGTGCCATCTTCGCGGCGTTCTGACCCGCTGCGGCAGGAGTCATCCCGGCCCATGGCGAGGGACGCAGAGCGTAGACTTTTTCGCCAATTCGTCCCAGGCACCAGAGGAAGATTTCGAATGCGGCCGCTGCGAGCGCTTCGTTGGACCATCTCAGCGTGATTTTCCACTCGCCGGGTAGATGTGCGAGAGCCTTCACTGCGGCCGCGGGTTCAGGAGGCTGCACGACAAGACTGCGGCGGCTTCCGTTCGACTCAAACCTGAAATGTCGAGACAAGCGCCACTGTGCGGGGATGATGAATATCTTGAGCGGTGTCTTCGCCGGCCGCACCGCGTAATGGACGTTCCGGCGCCCTGGCAGATGTGTCACCAAGCCTCGCGCGGCTCTGGCGAGATGCTTGTCGAGCTGGCAGGTCGCTTTGTTCTGTGAACAGCGGTACGATTTAACCTCGGCCACTCCCACAAGCACGGCTCGCTTCCGCGTGGGCGAGGTGACCAGAAAATGTACATCCGCCGCGCTCGCCACGGTTTTGCCGTTGAATGACGGGGCCACGATAGAATTCCCGACCCAGATTCGTGTTGCTTTCGGAATTGCCCGCGCTGTCCTGAGTTCGGCGACAAGCTGCGCCACCGGTCCCAGCGCCAGCATCTCAGCGAGTGAACCCTGGATCGCCGAAACAGCGCGTGACACCGCGAACCGAATGGCCCAATAGTAGTCTTCCGGCCTCGGTGCATCGGGACTTTGTGAGGCGATATCTTCGCAGTCTTCTACGAGTTGCGATAGCCGCTCCGCATGCAGTCCTATTGCCTCAGACACCGCGTATCTGAAGATGTCCAGCGGAGTTGTCCGGCATGGAAACACCGCGCTCGCGGCAATCGTATCGAGCAGTGACTGTCTGACATCCTGGCGCAGTCGCAGGTCCAGTGGCTGCATGGTCAGCGTGCCGGCGAAACGCTGTCCTGACTCCATCCTCATAGCGGGCCACCTTGCTCGACAAGTCCGCCTGAAACATGTAGCACCAGCTCAGACAGAGCGTCTGGAATCCCAGTCCGAAAGCGTGTAATTGTCAGCTTGAGGCCATCCACACAATCATCACTTTCAAAACGCGATGTACTTGGATGATAAAGGATCTGCTGAAAAGAGCAAGCCCTTTATGTTTCATCCTTCGAAGAGGTACGGGGGGAGTGAAAGTCTTTCATTTACATACAAAAAGCCCTTCGACATACTGTCCGAAGGGCTTTCTCGTCAATTATGGCGGGGCCGACGAGACTTGAACTCGCGACCTCCGGCTTGACAGGCCGGCGTTCTAACCAACTGAACTACGACCCCGCGTCTACGTCAAACTCAGACTTGAATAATCTAACATATTCTACAACATTGTCAATACAAATCGCGCCAAGTGCTGTCAGATGCGCGTTCAAGGCAGCGAGGTGGAACCCATCAGCCAGCGGTCGATCCCCTGGGCGGCCTTGCGGCCCTGGTAGATCGCCCGGACCACCAGCGAGGCGCCCATCACCATGTCGCCCGCGCCGAACACACCCGCGCGGCTGGACATTAGGTTCTCATCCGTCGCCACGTTACCGCGCTTGTCCAACTCCAGGCCCAGTTCCTCGATCATGCCGGAGTGCACCGGGTGGACAAAGCCCATCGCCAGAAGGACCAGGTCGGCTTTCAACTCGAACTCGCTGCCCGGCTTGTCCGAGGGACGGAAGGCGCCCGCGGAGCCGCCCCAGGTGACTTCCATCCCCTTGAGAACCTTCACCCGGCCGTCCTCACCCTCCAGGGACTTGGTGGTCACGGACCACATGCGCTGGCAGCCCTCGGCGTGAGAGGTGCTGGAGCGCAGGATGTTGGGCCAGCGCGGCCAGGGCGTGGAGGGGTTGGAGTTCTCGGGCGGACGGGGAAGGATTTCGAGCTGGGTCACGGACAGGGCGCCCTGACGGTTGGAGGTGCCCACGCAGTCAGCACCGGTGTCGCCGCCGCCGATCACGATCACATGTTTGCCCGCGGCCAGAATCTGCGACTCCGCGGCCAGGCTGTCGCCGGCGACACGACGGTTGGACTGTTCCAGGAACTCCATGGCGAAATGCACGCCCGCCAGCTCCCGGCCCGGCACTTCCAGGTCACGCGGGTGCATCGCCCCGCCGGTCAGGCAGACCGCGTCATACTGGCGCGCCAGATAAGTTGCGGCAATGTCCCGTCCGATATGCACGCTGGTGCGGAACTCGATCCCCTCTTCCTGCAGCAGGCCCACACGACGGTCAAGCAGGTGCTTGTCCAGCTTGAAATCCGGGATGCCGTAGCGCAGAAGGCCACCGACCCGGTCTTTCTGCTCGTAGACCACCACCGTGTGGCCGGCGCGGTTGAGCTGCTGGGCGCAGGCCAGCCCGGAGGGGCCGCTGCCTACCACAGCCACGCGCTTGCCGGTGCGGACCTGCGGCGGCTGCGCTTTCACCCAGCCATTCTCGAAGCCCTTCTCGATTATCTGCAGCTCGATCTGCTTGATCGCCACGGCATCGGTGTTGACCGCGGCCACGCAGGCCGTCTCGCAGGGCGCCGGACAGATCTTGCCGGTGAACTCCGGGAAATTGTTGGTGCTGTGCAGCACCTCCAGGGCCTCGCGCCACTGGCCGCGGAAGACCAGATCGTTGAACTCCGGGATGAGGTTGCGCACCGGGCAGCCCGCGCCGTGACAGAACGGGATGCCGCAGTCCATGCAGCGGGCGGCCTGCGTGGCCAGGTCAGTCTCGGAAAGCAGAGGATAGATTTCCTTGTAATCCTTCAGCCTTTCCTCGACCGGCCGGGCTTTCGGGTTCACCCGCGTGTAATCGATAAATCCGGTAGGCTTACCCATTCCAGACCTCCACCCGTTTCGTTTCCGCGTCTTCCTTGATCATGCGGCCCAGGGCACGTCGGTACTCCATCGGCATGACCTTGACGAACTGGTGTATCTTGTCGTGCCAGTTGTCCAGGATGCGCCGCCCGGCCTGGCTGCCGGTGAACTTGACATGCTGTTCGATCATCCGGTTGAGCAGCGCCTTGTCCTCCTCCTCGGTCACGGACTCCAGATCCACCGTGTCCAGGTTGCAGCGCTGGTCAAACAGCCGCCACTCGTCGAACACATAGGCGATGCCGCCGCTCATTCCGGCCGCGAAATTGAGCCCGGTGGTGCCCAGCACCACCACCACCCCGCCGGTCATGTACTCGCAGCCGTGGTCACCCACGCCCTCCACCACGGCGTAGGCGCCGCTGTTGCGGATGGCGAAACGCTCGCCGGCCCGGCCGCAGAAATAGGCCTGGCCGCTGGTGGCGCCGTAGAGCACCACATTGCCCACCACGATATTGTCCTCGGCCCGGAACGTGGTTCCCGCCTGGGGATGGATCACCAGACGTCCGCCGCTCAGGCCCTTGCCCACGTAATCGTTGGCATCCCCGGACAGGTGCAGGGCCACGCCGGGCGCCAGGAACGCACCGAAGCTCTGGCCCGCCGAGCCGTTCAGCTCGACCTTGATGGTCTCGGGCGGCAGGCCGATCGAGCCGTAGCGCTTGGAGACCTCGCCGCTGAGCAGAGTGCCCACCGTGCGGTTAACGTTGCGGATGCCGCGCTGGATAACAACCTTCTCCCGTTTCTCCAGGGCCGGGGCCGCCGCCTCGATCAGCTCGCGGTCCAGGGCGCCCTCCAGGATGTCCGGCTGGCTCAGGCTGCTGTGCAGCGAGCAGCCGGAGGTGACCTCCGGCGGGACGAGCAGGCGCTTGAGGTCGACGCCCGCGGCTTTCCAGTGCTTGATCGCGGTGTCGGTGCGCAGCATGTCCATGCGGCCGACCATGTCCTCGAAGCGCCGGAAGCCCATCGCGGCCATGTACTCGCGCACCTCCCGGGCGATGAAGCGGAAATAATTCTGAATGTATTCCGGCTTGCCGTTGAATTTCTCGCGCAGGCGTGTATCCTGGGTGGCGATGCCCATCGGGCAGGTGTTCAGGTGGCACTTGCGCATCATCACGCAGCCCAGGACAATCAGGCAGCCGGTGGCGAACCCGAACTCCTCGGCCCCGAGCAGGGCGGCCACCACCACATCCCGGCCGCTCTTGAGCTGGCCGTCGGTCTGCACCCGTATCCGGCTGCGCAGGTTGTTCATCACCAGCACCTGCTGGGTCTCGGCCAGGCCGATCTCCCAGGGAATGCCGGCGTGCTTGATCGAGCTGAGCGGCGAGGCCCCGGTGCCGCCGGAATCGCCGGCGATCACCACCACATCCGCCCGCGCCTTGGCCACACCCGCGGCCACCGTGCCCACCCCCACCTCCGAGACCAGCTTGACCGAGACACGGGCGCGCGGGTTGGCGTTCTTCAGGTCGTAGATCAGTTGGGCCAGGTCCTCGATGGAGTAGATGTCGTGGTGCGGCGGCGGCGAGATCAGGGTCACCCCCGGCACGCTGTGGCGCACCCGGGCGATGTTCTCATCCACCTTGAACCCGGGGAGCTGTCCGCCCTCGCCGGGCTTGGAGCCCTGGGAAATCTTTATCTGCATGTCGCGCGCGTTGGCCAGGTAGTAGCTGGTCACGCCGAAACGTCCCGAAGCCACCTGCTTGATCGCGCTGTTGCGGCTGTCTCCGTTGGGCAGGGGCTTGAACCGCTCCTCGTCCTCGCCGCCCTCGCCGCTGTTGCTCATCCCGCCCAGGCGGTTCATGGCAATGGCGATTGTCTCGTGCACCTCGCGGCTGATCGAGCCGAAACTCATCGCCCCGGAGACAAAGCGCCGGGTGATGCTCTCCACCGGCTCCACCTCGTCCAGCGGCGCCGGCTCGCCCTTGGCGAAATCGAACAGGCTGCGCAGGTTCTGCAGCCTGCGGTCGCGGTCGTTGGCCAGCTTGGAGAAAACCTTGTAGGTCTCGTAATCGCCGCTGCGCGTGGCCTGCTGGAGCTGGAAAATCGTCTCCGGGTTCCACATGTGGTGTTCGCCGTCGAGCCGGAAATTGTACTCCCCGGCGCGGGTGTGCATCTGCGTGGCGCTGTTGCGGCTGCTGAAAGCCCCGCGGTGGCGGATCAGGGTCTCCTCGACTATGCCCTCCAGGTGCACCCCGCCGATCCGGGAAACCGTGCCCGGGAAGAACCGCGTGATCACGTCCTCGTGCACGCCCACCGCCTCGAACATCTGCGCGCCGCGGTAGCTGCGCACCGTGGAGATGCCCATTTTCGAGAATATCTTGAGCAGCCCTTTCTCGATGGCCTTGATGTAGTGGTCGATGGCGTCCTGCACCGTGGCGCCGCCCTTGAGACGGCCGCTGATCGCCAGATCGGCCACGGTCTCGAAGGCCAGGTAGGGGATTATCGCGCTGGCGCCGAAAGCCAGGAGCATGGCGAAATGGGTCACCTCGCGCGCCTCGCCGGTCTCGATCACCAGGCCGATCCTGGTGCGCAGCCCAACCCGGATCAGGTGGTGGTGCACCGCCGAGAGGGCCAGAAGGCTTGGCACCGCGGCCTGGTCCGGGCCGATGCCCCGGTCGCTCAGCACGATCAGTGCGTAGCCCTCGTGCACTGCCTGTTCGGCCTCGGCGTAGCACTTGTTCAGCGTGTCCAGCGCCCCCTCGACCCCGCGGGAAGCGTCGAACAGCATCGAGATGGTGCGAGTGCGGAACTTGTCGTCCTGGCTGCCCTTGAGCTTGTCCAGGTCGTCGTTGGTCAGGATCGGGCGGCTGAGCTTGAGCAGACGCGCGTTGAGCGGGGTCTCGTTCAGAAGGTTGGCCTCGCGCCCGATGTAGCTCATCAGCGACATCACCAACTGCTCGCGGATCGGGTCGATGGCCGGGTTGGTCACCTGAGCGAAAAGCTGCTTGAAATAGCTGTACAGCAGCTTGGGCTTGTCGCTCAGCACGGCCAGAGGAGTGTCGTTGCCCATCGAGCCGACCGGCTCGCCGCCGGTCTCGGCCATCGGACGCAGGATCACGTTCATGTCCTCATCCGTGTAGCCGAACGCCATCTGGCGGCTGGTCAGGGTTTCGCGCTCCGGGCGCACCGGCATGGCGCAGTCGAACAGCCCGCGCAGCTCGATCCGGTTCTCCATGACCCAGCGGCGGTAGGGCTGAAGGCGGCTGATCACGGCCTTGATCTCGGGGTCGAACAGGATGCGTTTCTGCTCCGTGTCCACGATCAGCATCTGGCCCGGGCCGATACGGCCCTTGCTGCGGATTTGCTCGGGCGGGAACTCCAGCACGCCCACCTCGCTGGCCATGACTATGCGGTCATCGGTGGTCACGACATAGCGCGCCGGGCGCAGGCCGTTGCGGTCCAGGCAACCGCCGATAATGCGGCCGTCGGTGAAAGCGATAGCCGCCGGCCCGTCCCACGGCTCCATCAGGATGCTATGGTACTCGTAGAAACCGCGCTTGTCCTGGCTCATCTGGTATTTTTCGCCCCACGCCTCCGGGATCAGCATCATCAGCGAGTGCGGCAGCGAGCGGCCGCAGTTGGTGAGCATCTCCACCATGTTGTCCAGGGCGAACGAATCGCTGCCGCCGGGGGTGATGATCGGCCGCAGCTTGCGGATGTCCTCGCCGTAGAGCGGGCTCTCGATAGTGGCCTCGCGGGCGCGCATCCAGTTGATGTTGCCGCGCAGGGTGTTGATCTCGCCGTTGTGGGCCAGGAAACGGAACGGCTGGGCCAGCTCCCAGCTGGGAAACGTGTTGGTGCTGTAGCGCTGATGCACCAGGGCCAGCGAGCTGGTCAATGCCGGATCGTTGAGTTCCTCGTAGAACAGGGGCACCTGGTGGGCCAGCATCAGGCCCTTGTAGACCACAGTGCGGGAGGAGAAGCTGGGCAGGTGGAAACGGAGCGCCCGGCCCGCGGCCCAGTCGCGCACGCGGTTTTCGGCGATCTTGCGCGCCAGGTACAAACGGCGCTCGAAAGCCTCGCGCGCTCCGATGGGGTCGCTCACGAAAGCCTGCCGCACGAACGGCTGGCTGGCCCGGGCGCCGCGGCCCAGGGATTGCGCGTTCACCGGTACGTCGCGCCAGCCGATGAATTTAGTCCCGGCCTCCTCCACCGCCTGCTCGAGGGCTTTCTCACAAAAAGCGCGATCCTCGGCCTCCATGGGCAGGAACACCATGCCCACGGCGTATTTGCCGCTCTCCGGCAGCTCGAGTCCGGCCTCGGAGGCCACCCGCCGGAAAAAGGAGTCGCACACCTGGATCATGATCCCGGCGCCGTCGCCTGTCTCCGGGTCATCCGCCACCGCGCCGCGATGGGTCAGGTTGACCAGGATCTGGATCCCGCTGCGGATTATCTCGTGGCTCGGCCGGCCGTTGATATCGGCGATGAAGCCGACGCCGCAGCTGTCGTGCTCGAACTCCGGTTCGTATAGATTGCGTTGCTGGTTGGGTTCACTGCGGTCCATTGTGTGTAGCCTTGGTCTGAAGTTCCACCCCCGAAGGGGTCATATATGAATAAACCGATCCCCATACCGGCGAACCGGCTTCCGACCAAACTCCCAGTGGCGTTGAACGCCCTTTTAGAGAGTTGCAAAAATAAACGCCAACTGCACATCTGACAAGATATTTCTGGGTCAAACCGGTCGCTCCCGGGCTCACGATACGGCAGATCCCATCCACCGAAACATGATTGTAACAATTCTTCCCGACCGACCCTCCACAGCCCACCTCCCCCCTACCTCCGTCCCTCCCCAAATAAAAACCCGCCGCTCCCACAGCGGGGAACGGCGGGTTGGGATTCACATTGTAACTTGTCAGTTGCCGGACAGCTTTTTCAGCAGGGCGAGCAGGTCGAAGATATCGATCTTGCCGTTGCCGTCCACATCGCTCAGACCGTTGCCGACCTGGGCGCCGCTCAGGACCTTGAGCAGGCCGAGCAGGTCGAACACGTCCAGCTTGCCGTTGCCGTCCACATCCCCGGGCGCGCCGCCGATCGTGACAATGCCGCCCAACGAGGAGTAGGTGAGCAGCACGGACTCGCCGCCCTCAATCGCCCCGGCCTCGATCCCGGACAGTGTCACCGGCACCTCGCCGTCCTCCGCACCGCTGTTTATCGTGAAGGTGAACTTGTAGATTTCCTTGCTTTTTCCGACCTTGAGCGGGTTGGCGCCGGTCTGGCCGAAGAAATAGTCCAGCAGCCAAACTTCGATCTTGCCGGCGGCGTTGGCCGCGGCGATATCGGTGTAGATGTCCAGGCTGTCCACGCCGGGGGCGGCGGCGCCGCGGGCGACGGATTTGAGGGTGAGCTTGTTCTTGTCGAACACCAGGCCGAAATTCAGGCCCACGGCCTCACGGTTGACATCCGCCATCACCTTGACCGTAACGTCGGAGCCGGCCGGCCCGCGCCCGTCGGTCACGCTGAGCTGTATGTCCACGCCCGAGCCGACTGTCACCTCACCGTCGGTCGTGGTGGCGCTGATCGATGCGCCAGCGGCGTCCGACAGCGACACACCACTCAGGGTCACCGGCACGCTGCCCGTAACCCCGCTCTTGATCGTGAACGTGACCAGCACGACCTCGCGGTCAGTGCCGGAGGCGATCGGATGGGTCTGGGTCGAATCGATCAACTGGATGTAGAGCTTGCTGCTATCGGCGCTCACGGTCTGGTCGCCTACGGTGGGCACTGTCGGGTCGGTCATGAACATGCTGGCTGCAGCGGAGCCTTTGGCTGCCTGCTTGAAAGTCAACTTGGACTTATCGAAACTCATCTGGAACTCGGCGCCCGAGATATTCTTGTCAGAGGTCACAGTGACCTTGACCGTAACATCCGAACCTGCCGCACCTGTGGCTGATACGACTTTCAAACTGGTCTGGGCAAGCGCCTGGCCGGCGCAGATCAATGTCGCGGCCAGAAGTGTTAAAACCTGTGAGGCGCCCCTGTTACCGAACATGCGTCACTCCTGATTTCAGGGTAGTTATGAGTTTATCCAGCGGATAGTTATCTTTCATTTTCAGGTTTCTAATTGTAAAGAAAATACAAGAGGAATACAAGTTTTTTTTGCATGCCGCGACGAGCTTAATCTGTTTGATTTTGACGAGAGTGTGGCCATATTAAATAATACCTTGCGATACGCAGCAATACGTTTCAAAACCGGTGCAGACAGCGGATTGACCGGCTCCGCGTCTCAACTGACCACCCAGGAGCGCATTTCCAGACCATCCGGCCCCGGAGCGACGAGCATATTTTCAATTATCGTCCCGGCCTCCAGCGCCACGCCCGGAGCCATCACGCAGCCGCTGACCCGGCAGCCCCGGCCGAGGCTCGCTCCAGCCATCAGCACCGAACGCTCCACCCGGCAGTCCTGCTCCAGGCGCACGTTCCGCCCCAGGTCGGCCAGGGGCCCCACGCTGCTTCCCGTCTCCAGGCGGCAGCCCGCCGCACAGAGCGAATGCTCCGGAGCGGCGGCCTCACGCCGCAAGAACTCGAACTGGGCTTCAAGATAAAGCCGGGGCGTGCCCAGGTCGCGCCATTCGAAGGCGGTGTGGAACCCGTAAAGCGGCTCGCCGTCGGCGATCATCGGCAGGTAAAGGTTCCGGATTATTTCCGAGAACACCGGCCGCAACCGCGTCAGCAGCTCCGGCTCGATAATATGAATACCGCAGAAATGCAGGGCCTGTCCCCCGGTTGGCGCTCCCTCGGGCCGCCCGGCGATCCGCACCACGCGTCCCCGGCTGTCCGTCTCAACCGCCCCGTAGCGGCCCTCCCGTGGCATGTCGATCAGCACCAGGGTCGCGGCCGCCCCGCGCTCGCGGTGAAAGCGCAACGCCTCTTCCAGACAGAACCCACTGTAGCTGCAATCGCCGTTGACCAGCAGGAAAGTGCCGCCCGCCAGCCAGGCCGAGGCCTGCGCCAGAGCGCCGCCGGTGCCCAGGATTTCTTTCTCCGGCGAATACAGCGGCCGCTCGCCCCACGCGTCGAGGCTCTCCTCCACGCTTTCTGCGCCGTGGTGCAGGTTCACCATGCAGGAATCGACCCCCTGCGCGCGCAGCCCGCGCAGCACCCGCACCAGCGCTGGCACACCGGCCAGCGGCAGGCAGACTTTCGAAATCCGGTTTGTCAGCGGCAGCATGCGCGTGCCGAATCCGGCGGCCAGGACCAGGGCTTTCATCGGTGTATCCGTCTCAGGGGGGCCAGTCCTTCAATTAGATTGTGGAGGCTGCTGCGCCTGCGTCTGGCGCTCCCGCAAAGCAACGGCCTCGCGCCGCGCCTGCTCCAGCTCCGCCCTGGCCGTGGACAGCTCCGCGTTCAGACGCTCCCGCTCGGCTGAGAGGCTGTCGCGCTCCAGCAGTACCTTGCAGTAGAGCTCGTTGGTCCGGGTGATTTTCACGGTCAGGGCATCCAGCACCATAAATAGCTCCAGCGGGCTTTTGCGGGTCATGTTGATGATGTCCCGCTTGCCGAACACCAGCATCTCGCCGTCCGTGAGGGCGCGCACCGTGGCGCTGCGGCGGGTGTCGTCCAGCAGCGCGCTCTCGCCCACGATATCGCCCTCGCCCAGCTCGCCCAGCACCACCTTGCGGCCACCGGCCATCCGGCTCACCTCCAGGCGGCCTTTCTTCACGATGAACCCGCTGTAGCCGGTGTCGCCCTCCTTGAGCAGGACCTGCCCGGCGGTGAACTTTTTCTGCAGGAACATCACCTCCACCGAGTGCTCGCGGGCCAGCTCCAGCTCATCCAGGGTGAGCACGTACTCGAACGGGGGAAGGCTGTCGTGCGATTTTTTATGCGTTCCCTGCTCCAGCTTTTCGGAGGTCTCGCGCAGACGGCGGGTCAGTTTCTGCATCAGGTTACGCACCCCGGGCGACAGCTCGCCCAGGTAGCCCTCGAACTCCTCGCGGCTCATCACCGTGACCCGCGTCTCCTCCAGCGCCCGGACCGTGGCTGTGCGCTTGGGGGCCTCCGGGTCGAGCACGCTCATCTCGCCGAAAAACTCGTTCGGCCCGAGCACGGTGAGCTGCACCTCGCCGCCCTCCACCTGCTTGAGCACCTCGACCATGCCCTTGCGGATCACAAACACGGTGCGGCCGCTGTAGCCCTCCTTGATTATCACCTCGCCCTTGCGGTAGGTTTTTTCGAGCGGACTCATGGCTGCGGCTCCCCTCAGGCTGGACTGTGGCGGAAACTGTCTGAGCGAATATTACTCCACTTGGCGGCCTTGCGCAAGCGAGACGCACTCAGCCGGGGACGCGGCGCAACAGCTCGAGCACCGCTTGCTGGGCGGCCAGGGCGGCGGGACGGGCCTGGCGGCGGAAAGTGTCCGGGAGCGAGGAATCGGCCCGGTCGCTCACCGCCTTGATAACCGTGAGCGGCATGCTCCGCTCCGCGCAGACACGGGCCACCTCCCAGGCCTCCATGTCCACGCAGTCGGCCTTGAAACGCGCGGCCAGGAAGCCTTTCACCTGACTGTTGAACACCGGCAGGCCGTTGGACACGAAAGCGCCCTCCAGGGGCCGCAGCTCCAGAGAGTCGAACGCCCCGGGCGGGGCCGGCTCCAGGGCCAGTGGCTCGCGGGAGGGGTCCCAGGCGGCGGCCACGCTGCGCGCCAGCACCGGGCGGCATAGGTCGAGCCCCGGGGAGAGCGCGCCGCACAGCCCGAAATGATAGACACGGGCGTACGCCTCATTCTGCAGCAGACTCTCCATCGCATTGCGGGCCGGGGCCGGGCCGATCCCCAGGCAGGCCAGCCGGACCCGGTGCCCCTCTATCAGGCCGCTCCAGGCTTTCAGGCCCTTGACCTCCGTCCTCTCGGGACGGGCCAGGCGCTCCAGCAGCCAGGCCAGCTCCAGCTTAACCGCGCTCACGCACAGGAGTTTCATTTTCTGGTTTGACTTCCTTTCCGGGCCTGTCTAAATTGGTGTCGGACCGGATGCGGCATTTCGCCACCCACCCTCAGCCTGGCCCGATCAGATGCGAACTCTATGGTACTACACAAAGAACCTCTATTTCAAGATGGTCAAGGACAACGCCCTGTTCCTGGCCTCGGGGGTGGCGTTCAACCTGCTGGTCTCGGCCATCCCGCTGATGCTGATCATCTTCTCCATCGGCGGGTTCGTTTTTCACACCAGCTCCGAACTCTGGGACAAGACCGTCCTGTACATCCAGGGCCTGATCCCGGTCTCCAGCGAAAGAATCATCAACAACACCCAGGCCCTGATCCGCGACCGGGCCTGGCTCGGGATCCTGGGCGTGGTGGGTGTGGCGTTCACCGCCACCCGCCTGTTCGCCACGCTGCGGACCGTGCTGGACGTGGTGTTCGAGGCCGACCGCACGCGCGGGGTGCTCCACGGCAAGGCCTTCGATTTCGCCATGCTCTTCCTTCTGGGCCTGGTGCTGATCCTGAGCAACCTGCTGCTGACTTTCATCCCCGGCCTGGCCCGGATGAACCAGGTGTTCAGCGGCAACCTTCCCACAGTGGAGGCGTTCCTGGGCAGCGGTCCGGTGACTGTGTTCGGGACATTCTGCCTCACTCTCGTACTGCTGTTTTTCACCTACCGTCTGTTCCCCTCGCGCAAGGTCAGCACCGGCACGAGCTGGACCGCCAGCCTGATCGCCTCATCGGTGATCGAGCTGACCAAGCACGCCTACCGCTACTACATCGGACTGTACCCGGGGATCAACCGGGTCTACGGCACCCTGGGGGCGATCCTGGCGCTGATTTTCTGGTTCTACCTCACGGCGCTGGTCTACGTGATGGCGGCCGAGGTGGCCTTGATCCGCCACCGCCGCCGCGAAGCCATGTCGCTCGCCCCAACGGACCAGGTGTAGCAGTTACCGTTCACCGTCAAAACATAGTGCCTTTCCGGGACATTTTTCCCCAACTGCCGGAATCCGCCGCCTTTCACAGGGGCGAGACATATCCCGTCCGTTATCTTTTCTCCCTTTGTCGTGTGTTGTAGGGGCGGACCCATGTGTCCGCCCGGTAGTTTCTTTTCGGGCACGGCAGGCCGCGCCCCTACGGAAGCGCCTCGGCCCGTGTATTCCGCAACTCAGTCCGGGCGGCCGCCTGGGGTTGCGGTGCCTTACCCCCCGGATACAACCGGGGAACCTGCTCCGGGTCGAAAAGCTCCAGGCGCTCGGCAGTCACCGTGACCACGCCGTACTCCTCGCTCGCCCTCCCGCTGACCAGGAACGGCCCCGGCCCCAGGGCCAGAGCACCGCAGCTTCGATAGCAACGCGGGAATATCACCACCTCGAACGCCGCGGTCGGGTCATCCAGCGACAGGAACATCATCGCCCCGCTGCCGGTGCGGATGCGTTTCCAGGCGATGGGCCGTCCCAGCAGGCGCACGTTCCGCCCGGCGTGGGCGCGCAGCTCCGTGGCCCGCACCAGGCCAGGCACTGGCGGCGGGAACCGTCCCCCCAGGGACAGCGGGTGCTCGCTGACCGTGAAACCGAAAATTTCCCGCTCCAGGCGCAGACGCTCACCGCGCGGGTACTCGGGCAGGCGCGGAGCGACCCGCCGGTCGCTCCCGCACGGCTCAACCCCCAGGGCCAGGGCCCCGCAGCCGCTGTCCGCGGCGGCCTTGAGCTTGCCGCGCTCGAACAGCAGCTCCAGGCGCCAGAGCAGCTCCGGCCGGGTCAGCTCGAAACTGTCGAACGCCCCGCAGCGGACCAGGGTCTGCGCCTCGGCGTAGCCCGGACCGACCCGCCGGCAGTAGTCGGCCAGGGAGGT
>JAJFUG010000026.1 GCA_021372515.1 bacterium | reverse complement strand
CGCGGGCGGCCGGGTGGCCGACATAATGAAAGCCTTCCGCACTTTCCTCGGCCCCTGCAACATGCTCTCCTACCTGGTGATGATGGCCCCGCGGCTGATCGAGCTGCGGCGCGTGCTCAAGAGCACCGGCAGCCTTTATTTGCACTGCGACCCTGTGGCGAGTCACTATCTGAAGATGCTCATGGATGCTGTATTCGGGCCAGATAATTTCGGTAATGAGATCATCTGGAAAAGAACAAACGCCAAAGGCTTGGCTTTTACTCGTTTCGCCAGAAACCATGATGTGATTTTAAGGTACTCCAAAACATCAAAAGCGACTTGGAATCCAAGTTATACACAACACGATCCTGATTATCTTTCCAAATTTTATCGATATAAAGAACCGATAACCGGAAGACGTTATCGATTGGATAATCTTGCAAACCCAAATAAGAACAGACCAAACCTTACTTATGAGTTCCTTGGAGTAACACGAGTCTGGAGATGGACGAAAGAAAGGATGAATGAAGCATTTGAGAAAGGGCTAATTGTTCAAAACAAACCTGGAGGTGTTCCTGCCTTAAAACGGTATCTCGATGAACAGGAAGGCACACCTGTTGGAGATGTATGGACGGACATTCTCCCGGTCCAAGCACAGGCCGCAGAGCGTCTCGGCTACCCCACGCAAAAACCGGAAGCCCTTCTGGAGCGCATCATACAGGCCAGTTGCCCGGAGGGCGGGCTGGTCCTCGACCCGTTCTGCGGCTGCGGCACCACCGTGGCCGCGGCGCAGCGCCTGGGCCGCGCCTGGATCGGCATTGACATCACCCACCTGGCTATCACCCTGATGAAAGCCCGGCTGAACGACGCTTTCGGCGAGGCCGTAAAATACAAGGTGG
The DNA here is from genome assembly GCA_021372515.1 of bacterium. NCBI lineage: Bacteria > bacterium. The sequence goes on along the minus strand of JAJFUG010000026.1, from coordinate 15,129 downwards.
TGGGCGAGCCGGTCAGCGTTCCGGACGCCGAGGCCCTGGCCACCAGCGACCCCTACCAGTTCCAGTGGTGGGCATTGGGTCTGGTGGATGCGCGTCCCGTGGAGCAGAAAAAGGGCGCGGACAAGGGCATAGACGGGAAGATCGTGTTCCGGGGCGGACGGAGAGGGCAGTTCGACACGGTGGTGATCTCGGTCAAGGCCGGGCACACCGGCGCAGCCCACGTGCGCGACCTGCGCGGGGTGGTGGAGCGCGAGGGGGCGGCCCTCGGCGTGCTGATCAGCATGCAGGAGCACACCGCGCCGATGCGCCAGGAGGCGGTCACCGCCGGGTTCTTCGAGTCCGAGGTCTGGGGCCGCAAATACCCGAAGATACAGCTTTTCACCGTGGCCGAGCTTCTGGCCGGGGCGCAGATCGACATGCCACCGCTGCGCCAGGTGGGGGCCACGTTCAAAAAAGCGCCGCGCGCCGCTGGTGCTCCGCAGGGGCAAAACAGGGAACTGGATTTGTGATGAACAGCCGGGCGGCCACGGGCCTGCCCCTTTTGCCGGGGGGATCGAAGGGGATTTGCGACACACCCCGTCGGCTTGTCCCGGTGAAATCGGGACTGCGCCGCCACCCCTCTTGGATAGAGGGGAATTCAAGGCCCTTCACTCGTGCATGTGAGCGTTGAAAGTGGTTTTTTGTCTTAAATCCCCCTAAAAAGAGGGGTGTCCCGCTGAAAGCGGGACGGGGTGTGTAACGGAGGGGCACGGCATGCCGTGCCCCGATTTTTACGGGGGAGAAAGAATGTCGATCCTGCAAGCCGTTCTGCTGGGCCTGGTCCAGGGCCTGACCGAGTTCCTGCCCGTGTCCAGCTCGGGCCACCTGGTGCTGGGCGAGGCCCTGCTCGGGGTGAAAAGCCAGGGCATCCTGTTCGAGGTGGTGCTGCACCTGGCCACCGCGGCCGCAGTGCTGCTGGCCTACCGTCGGCGCGTGGGGCTGATAGTCAAGGCTTTCCTTTCCCTGGTCAAGAAACCGGCCCTGCCGCTCGACCCGGCCGAGCGCAGCGAGAACCTGCGCCTGGGCTGGTTCGTCATCCTGGGCACCATTCCAGCCGGGGTGATCGGCGTGGCGTTCAAGGACTGGTTTGAGGCGGCGTTCAGCGCGCCGCGCACGGTGAGCTGGCTGCTCCTCGTCACCGGCGCGATCCTGATGCTGTCGCGTTTCGCCCCCAAGGCGGTGCGGCCCATCGGCTGGGTCTCGGCCCTGGGGGTGGGCCTGGCCCAGGCCGTGGCGATCCTGCCCGGGGTGAGCCGCTCGGGCAGCACGATCACGGCCGGGCTTCTTCTGGGCCTGGGACCGGGCCGCAGCGCCGAGTTCTCGTTCCTTCTGGCCCTGCCCGCGATCCTGGGCGCCGGGGTGATCGAGGGCGCGGGCGTGTTCAGCCACCCCTACGCCCTGGAGGGGGTGAGCCGCCTGGCCCTGTTCTGCGGGGCGTTCAGCGCTTTCATCAGCGGGGTTGCGGCGATCTATTTCCTGCTGAAAATTCTCAGCCGGGGACGCTTCGACCGCTTTGCCTGGTATGTCTGGGCCGTAGGCGCGGCAGGGCTGCTGTATTTCTAAATCCCTGGCCGCCAGCGGTTTGATATTTTTTTCCCGTCAGGACTTGACTTTTTTCCCGGCCGCAATTCATACTTAAGTGGAAGTTCGATCCCCATCACTGCCCGAACGGTGAGATAAAATTCTCACAGGAGGCCGCCCTCAGGCGCCGACGCCGTCAACCCCGGCAAAGCAGTATGGCAGCACGTAACAGGCAGTCGCAGTTAAGGTCCGCGGGTTGAGAGATTTCCCGGTGTGCGCCGCAAGTGGCGGAGTCATCCACGCCAGGTTCAGGGGCACCAGTTGATGGGGATTCTTTTTGTCCCCACTCCGGTTTCGGCCTTTTTTCCCGCCCTTGGGCAATAATTACCCACCAGCTCGTTTTTATTTTTCTGCACCAGGCATTATTTTCTGACGTAAAGAGCGCCGCCACCGGCTTTCCGTCTGTCTGCTCCCGTTTCACCCCGCATGGCACAAACCTTGCCCCCTTCGACCGCGACAGTCCGCGTCCAGCCTGCCCGGCCGTCTACCCGGCCCCGCGACGGACGGACTAAAAAGATATAATGAATGGGAAGCCGTCAAGGGGAACACCAGCATGATAAAAGGCCTCTACCGCTCGGCAGCCGGGATGATCCCCCTGCCCTACAATCAGGACCTGGTCGCCAACAACCTGGCCAACAACAACACCGCCGGGTACAAGCAGGACCGCATGTTCATCCGCGACCTGGTGGAGGCCGACCTGTACCTGAACGAGAACGGCCTGGCCGCCACTGGCAAGACGCCGGAAGAGGTGAAAATCAACCCGCCGGCGTTCCGCGCCAGCGTGGGCGACGCCAGCCGGGTGATCGAGTACGCCACCGATTTCCGCCAGGGTCGCATGGACATCACCGGCAACGACTACAACCTGGGTGTCGACGGCAACGGTTTCTTCGCCGTGCAGACCCCGGACGGCGTGCAGTACACGCGCAACGGCCAGTTCGCGGTGGGCCAGAACGGCAACCTGGTCACAGCCGAGGGCTTCAACGTGCTGGGCGCCGGCGGCGCGCCGATCAACGTGCAGGGCGGCAAGCTGGAGGTGCAGAATAACGGCGCGGTGTACGTGAACAACGAGCAGCGCGGCACCCTGAACGTGGTGGATTTCCCCAAGCCCTACCGCCTGACCAAGACCGCCGACAGCCGTTTCGTGCCCCAGGCCGGCGGCGGGGCGGCCGTGCCGGCGCAGAATTTCAGCGTGCGGCAGGGTATGCTCGAAATGTCGAACGCCAATCCCATCGACCAGCTGGTGCGGATGATCGAGGTCGAGCGCATGTTCGAGTTCGGCCAGCGCGCCATTCGACTGCAGGATGAGTCTCTGCAGCAGGCGGTCTCGCAGGTGGGCAAGGTCTGAGCCGCCGGACTGACGGACACGGTATGAAGGGCAATGCGGACTGAACCGCCCCGCTGGCGCGGGGCGCAAAAACAGGAGCCAAAAAGATGATCAGAGCGTTGCGCACCTCGGCTTCCGGGATGAAAGCCCAGGAAACGCGGGTCGACGTGATCGCCAACAACCTGGCCAACGTCAACACCGCCGGGTTCAAGAAAACCCAGGCCCAGTTTCAGGACCTTCTGTACCAAACCCTCCGTCCGGCGGGCGTGAGTGAGTTCCAGGGCCAGTACGTGCCGGGCGAGATGCAGGTGGGCCACGGAGTGAAGCTGGCCTCCACGCAGAAAATTTTCACCCAGGGCACCATGCAGGCCACCGAGAACGACCTGGACGTGGGCATCATCGGCGACGGGTTCTTCCAGATACTGCGGCCGGACGGATCGATGGCCTATACCCGGGACGGGAACTTCGAGATCAGCCAGGACGGTATCCTGGTCAACAGTGACGGGCTGCCGTTGCAACCGCAGCTCACCATCCCGCAGAACGCGACCAAGATCAACATCGGCCAGGACGGCACGGTGGACGTGCTGCTGCCCAACCAGGTCCAGCCGGCCAACATCGGCCGGGTCGAGCTGGCCCGCTTCATCAACCCGGCCGGCCTGCGCGCCATCGGCAACAACCTGTTCGTCGAGACCGTGGCTTCCAACACCCCCCTGCTCGGCAACCCGAGCGAGGACGAGTTCGGCCGCCTGCAGCAGGGCTACCTGGAATTATCGAACGTCAACACGGTCGACGAACTGGTCGACCTCATCACCGCCCAGCGGGTCTACGAGCTCAACTCCCGCGGCATCTCCGTGGCCGACAACATGATGCAGACCGCGGCCAGCATCGGGCGGTAAGACCGACTTAAGCCTGACGCAGTACTGATTTCGGAGGTAAACGCAATGAACAGAACGATCGGCCTGCTCCTGACCCTCGGCCTTCTGGGCGCGGGCTTTCTCGCGGCCCAGGACAGCACCTCGGCGGACAATCTCGAACGGGTCTATGTCTACATCAAGGACCAGGCCCGCACGCCCAGGGACCAGATGCGCCTGGGCGACGTGGCCAGCGTGCAGGGTTTCGACGAGGCTCTGGTGGCCCAGGTGAACGACCTGCCCTTGGGGCCCGCCCCCCTGCCCGGCAACGACATCCTGCTCGACCGCGAGAGCATCCGCCGCAGCCTGGCGGCGCACCGGATCGACCCTGTGCGGGTCTCTTTCAGCGGCTCGGACGCCGTGCGGGTCAGCCGCTCGGGACGCAAGATCACGGGCGCGGAGATGGCAGGCCTGATCCAGGACTACGTGCATCGCTCCTGGCAGGGGCTGGCCGACAGCACCGCTGTGACCTATTCCAACCTGCCGGATGAGATCGTGGTGGAGGAGGGAAACAGCCAGCTCCAGGTGCTCGACCAGATACGCGGACGGGTCTCGGGAGCGGCGGCGGTCTCGCTGGCCGTAATCGAGGACGGGCGGGTCGTCCGGCGCGTACCTGTCTCCATCCGGGCGCAGGCTTTCGGCACCGTGGCCGTGGCCATCCGCGACCTGCACCAGGGCGAGTTCCTCCAGCCCGGCGACATCCAGCTCGCCACGCGTGAGATCAGCGACCAGCGCTCCGAGGCGGTGTCGAGCCTGGAGCAGGCCGCCGGAATGCGCCTGCGCCGCAACGTGCGCCAGGACCAGCCGCTGACCGTGGACGCCCTGGAGAACCCGCCCGTGGTGGACCGCGGCGATGAGGTGACGCTGATCGTACAGTACAAGAACATCCGCATCGGCTGCCCGGGCAAGGCCTGGGAGAGCGGCGGACGCGGTGACAAGATTCTTGTCCGCAACCATTACGGCCGCAACATGACCGGACGGGTGGTGGACTCGCGCACAGTGCTGATAACCGATGAGAGGATGGGTGACAGATGAGAACCCAGCAGAGTACCCGGAAAAACGTTCCCCCGCGCAGCGGCGCCGAGGGTCTGCCCCGGATGGCCGCGACCCTGATGCTCCTGATGCTGGCCCTGGGCCTGAGCGCGGCGCGTCTGGCCGCCCAGATGGAGTTCCGCTCGGATGTGGCCAGCCTGTTCACCGATGACCGCCTGTACAAGAAGGGCGACGTGTTGACGATCATCATCGACGAGCGCGTGCAGGGCGTGAACAACGCCCGTTTCCGCAGCCAGCGTGGGACTTCGACCTCGGCCAATTTCGGGGCCGGAGCGACCAAGGTTTTCGGCATGCTCAACCCGTTCAGCGGCTCGGTCGCGTCGCAGAACGATTTCGACTCCCGCGTCCAGAACAACAAAACCAGCACGTTCACGGCCGAAATCGCGGCCCGGGTGGTCAAAACCGATGACCTGGGCAACCTGTACCTGGAGGGCTCCAAGGTGGTGAACATGCCGGACGAGAACCGGGTGATCGCCATCAGCGGCATCGCCCGCAGCCAGGACGTCACGGCGCAGAACACGATCAACTCCTCGCAGATCGCCGACCTGCAGGTGACCCTAAAGGGCAAGGGCGAGGCCGAGGAAATGCGCCGCCCCACTATTTTCAACCGTATCCTGGGTTGGTTCTTCTGAGTTAGGCCGCACCCTGAGGATGGGAGAAACAATGGTTTCCGGTTCCCGGCATAGAATCGCAACCCGCGGCATCCTGGCCGCCCTGGCGCTGGCCGTCCTGTCCACCGCACCGGTCTCGGCGGCGCGGATCAAGGACATCGCGCACCTCCAGGGCACGCGGGTCGAGCAGCTTATCGGCTACGGCCTGGTGGTGGGGCTGAACGGCACGGGCGACGGGCGCACGGTGTTCACCAACCGCTCCACGGCCAGCCTTCTGAGCAAGTTCGGCATCGATATCCAGGCCGGCGAGATCAACACGGCCAACGTGGCGGCGGTGATGGTGACCGCCGACCTTTCGACTTTTGACAAACCCGGCAGCCGGATCGACGTGACCGTGAGCTCGCTGGGCGAGTCCAGCAGCCTGCAGGGCGGCACCCTGCTGCGCACCCAGCTCTTCGGGCTGGACGGCAAGACCATGTACGGCGTGGCCCAGGGCCCGGTCTCAATCGGCGGGTTCAACGTGGGCAACGCGGGCGGCGGCGGCGCCGGAGCGCAGATCCAGCGCAACCATCCGGTGGTGGGGCGCGTGCCCCGCGGGGCCATGGTGCTCAGCCAGATCGAGGCCGGCTTCATCGACAACTGGCGCCTGATGCTCACCCTGGAGAACAGTGATTTCACCAGCGTCGAGCGCGTGGACAAGGCCGTGGACGACCGTTTCGGCTCCAACATCGGCCTGCCCATCGACGGGCTTTCGGTCTACGTAACCATTCCTGAGGAATACCGCGACCCCGGCCGCGTGATCGAGTTCATCTCCACGCTCGAAAACCTGGAGGTCAACCCGGACGTGGCGGCCAAGGTGGTGATCAACGAGCGCACCGGCACCATCGCCATCGGCGAAAGCGTCACCGTGATGCCGGTCCAGATCGCCCACGGCAGCCTGACCATCACTATCGGTACCGGGGCCTCGGTCAGTCAGCCCACCACCCCGCTGGGCGGCGGCGCCACCGCGATCACGCCCACGGCGCAGGTCGGGGCCGAGGAGCAGGTGCACAAGTTCATCGAGATCGGCGGCACGGCCGGCGACCTGGTGACCGCGCTCAATATCATGCAGGTGACTCCGCGGGACATAATCGCAATTTTCCAGGCCCTGAAGCAGTCCGGGGCGCTGAATGCCGAACTGGTGATAATGTAGGACGGGCCGTGAGCGTGGAACAGATCGGGTTGCCGGATATCGGGACACAGAGCATCCAGGAGCGCCTGCTTCAGCAGCGGGTCGAGCGGGCCAAAAGCGCCGCCACCAGCGGGAGCAAGGGCGACGACGCGCAGCTGAAAAAGGTCAGCCAGGACATGGAGGCCATTTTCCTGCGCATCCTGCTCGACTCGATGCAGAAAACCGTCCCGGAAGACAGCCTTATGGGCGGAGATTCCAGCGGCATGGAGACCTGGCGCACGATGTTCAACGAGAAGATCGCCGACACGATGAGCAGCCGCAGCCCGGTGGGCCTGGCCGACATGATCTACCGTCAGCTCGTGCGCGAGCGCGACGGCAAGGTCCCGCCGTCTGAAACCGGAAAGAGCGCGGAGGGACAGGGAAGTTCCTCCGCCCCGGTCGTTCCGGCCGCAGATGCCGCCGCTGAGACCCCGGCAGGGACAAAAGCCAAAAGCACGTCGTCGGAAAAACTGGGCGGGCTCAGCACGCTGATCCAGCAGGCGGCCGAGCGCAACGGGCTCGACCCGGCGCTCGTCTCGGCGGTGATCCTCCAGGAATCGGGTGGCGACCCCGGGGCGGTCAGCCCGGCCGGGGCGCAGGGCCTGATGCAGCTGATGCCCTCGACCGCGGACAGCCTGGGGGTGAGCGACCCGCTGGACCCGCGGCAGAACCTGGAGGCCGGCGCGCGCTACCTGCGGCAGATGCTCGAGCGCTTCGGAGGGGATGAAAAGCTGGCCCTGGCCGCCTACAACGCCGGTCCCGGCGCGGTGGAGCGCTACAGCGGCGTGCCCCCCTACCGTGAGACCCGCAACTATGTCAAGAACGTACTGTCCCTGCGGGGACGGTTCAGCACAACGTCGGAGGTCTGAGCATGCTCACCCGTACTGACAGCCTGGTGGTCGAAACACTGTACGGGGAACTCCTGGCGGTGCTGGGCAGCCTGGCCTTACAGATGGATGAGTTGTATGCCGCCCTGCGCGACCAGCAGCGGGCCGTGGTAAGCCGCGACCTGCAGGGCCTGGGCGCGGCGGTGCACGGGCAGGGCCGTCTGGTGCGCCTCATACACGAACTGGAGGAAAAGAGGCGCGAACTCTGCCGCCGGATCAGCGGGTTGAGCGATCCGCCCCCGGTGAGCAAGCTGGCCGAGGGTTTCGGCGAGCCGGGGCGCACTCAGCTCAAGGAGGCCGCCCGGCGCGTGCGCGAGAGCGCGGGCCGCGTGGAGAGCCTCAAGAGCCAGAACTCATTCCTGCTGGAGAGAGCGCGCTCGCTGGTGAGCGGTCAGCTCCAGCTGATGCTGGAACTGACACGGATCAACCGGAATGTCTACGAGGAAAGCGGCAAGAAAAGCCGTAAGGCGAACTTGGTGAAAGTCTTCGACAAGAAAATCTGAGGGCTGCTCCCGGCCGAGCCGGGAACGAGGGTGCGGATGCCGACGATCAACAATGCGATGTATATCGGCCTGAGCGGGCTCAAAGCCAGCCAGATGGGCCTGAACGTGGCCGGCCAGAACATCGCCAACGTGAACACCGAGGGCTACACCCGGCAGAAGATCGTCCTGGAAGCCAACCGTCCCATCATCATCAACAAGGGCGTGTTCGGCACCGGGGTGAACCTGGCCGAGGTGTCGCGCACGCGGGACGCGTTCATCGACCGCCAGTTCCGCAACGAGAACGCCCTGCAGGGCGACCTGGACAAGCAGGCCCAGTCGCTTGAGCTGATCGAGGGCGTGATCAACGAGCCCTCCGACACCGGTCTGAGCAACGCGATCAAGAATTTTTTCAACAGCCTCCAGGACCTGTCCACCAACCCGGAAAGCAGCTCGGTGCGGACAACGGTGCGCGAACAGGGGCGGGCCCTGGCCCGGATGTTCAACCAGGTTCACTCGCAGCTCGACAAGATAAAAGACAATAAAAACTTCGAGATCATCGACGATGTGGCCGAGGTCAACTCGATCCTCGAGCGTGTCGCCTCCCTGAACGTTGAAATCGGCAAGACCGAGGCCCTGGGCCGTCAGGCCAACGACCTGCGCGACAGCCGCGACCTCCTGCTCGACAAGCTCTCGGGCCTGGTGGACATGACCACCTCCGAGGACCCGAACAACGGCTCGGTGGTCGTATCGATCAACGGCCAGGCCTTTGTGGTCCAGAGCGAGGTGCTCAAGCTCAAGACCGAGGCGGAAAATATCAACGGGACCGAAAAGGTGCGTGTCCTCAATCCGACCAACAACGTCGAGATGAAGTTCAGCTCGGGCGAGCTGAACGGCCTGATCGAGGTGCGCGACCGCATCGTGCCCGAACTTCAGGGCAAGCTCGACGAGCTGGCCAAATCGATCATCGACAATGTCAACACCATCCACCGCAAGGGTTACGGCCTTCAGGGCAGCCGTGAGACCCCGCCGACCGGGATCAACTTTTTCGACGGGGATGACGCGGCCTCGATCCAGCTCAGCTTCGACATCGAGAACGACCCGGGCAACATCGCCGCCTCTTCCAACGGCGAGCCGGGCGACAACAGCAACTCCCTGGCCATAGCCCAACTGCGCAACACCCGCGTGCTGAACAACAACACCTTCACCTTCGAGGATTACCTCGGGGGCATGATCAGCACGTTCGGCCTGGAGACAGTCAGCGTCAAGGAGCGTCTGGACAACCAGGAAAAACTTACCGAGCACCTGCAAAACACCCGCGAATCGCTCTCCGGGGTCAACCTGGACGAGGAGCTGACCAACCTGGTCGTGTTCCAGAAAGCGTTCGGGGCCAACGCGCGGATACTCACCACGGTCAATGAGATGATGGATATAGTGATCAACCTCGGAAAGTATTGATAATCCCCAGCGGGGAGTAAAGGAGGCGCAAGGCTGGACAGGCCGGGGAAAACCGGCCGGGAACCGACAACGGACTAAATGCCGATCCTCTCATATCAAGGATGATACATGCTTATTCTGACAAGGAAGTTGGGAGAGAGCATCGCGATCGGTGATGACATCCGGGTGACGCTGATTGAGATCCAGGGCCGACAGGTCAAGATCGGGGTCGCGGCGCCCAAGGATGTCCCGATACACCGTCTCGAGATTTACGAGAAGATACAGAGCGAGAACCTGAGGGCCAGCCTGGCCTCGGATTTTGATCTCGACCGTCTGGCGCAGTTTATGCACGCCGGAATCGAACGCAGCTCAACGGGTTCACACGCAGACTGAAACACAGATTCAGGGCGGATGACATGAGTTTCCGGGTGACACAGAACCTGCTGAACAACACGATAATGAACAACCTGAACCGCAGCGTCGAAAAGCTGATGGACATTCAGTCCAAGCTTTCGAGCGGCAAGCGGCTGTCCAGCCCGTCCGACGACCCGGTGGGGACCGCCTCGGCCATCCGTCTGCGCGCCGGTCTGTCCGAAACCCAGCAGTTACTGCGCAACATCGACCAGGGCGAGACCCAGCTCAACACGACCGACAACGTGCTCAACGACATGAACAAAATCCTGCTGCGCGCCCAGGAGCTGGCGATCGGCCAGGCCAACGTCACCGCCGACTCCAACACGCGGGCCGCGGTCTCAAAGGAAATCAACGCCCTGCTCAACCAGTTCGTCGACCTGCTCAACACTCGTATCGGAAACCGCTACATCTTTGCCGGCAACCGGACCCTGGACACGCCTTTCCTCCAGACCGACAACGGGGTGAGCTACACCGGCGACTCGGGCGAGATGGAGATCGAGATCGAAAGCGGCACCACGCTGAGCACCAACATTCCGGGATCGCTCCTGCTGCCCACCGCGGTGGACAACCTGGGCGGGCACGCCAACCTGAACGCCTATGTCGAGCGCTCGATCCCCCTGGAGTACCGCAACCTGACCGAGATGAACAACGGTTCCGGCGTGGACCAGGGGTTCATCAAGATCAGCACCCGGGGCGGCCAGGTCTCCACCGTTGACCTGCGCGATGTCAAGACCCTGGGCGATGCGGCTTACAAGATCAACAGCGCCATGGACAAGAACGGGCGCAGGCTCGCCATCAGCGCCCAGTTGGACGAGACTACGCAAACCCTGATCATCAAGGACACCACCTCGCCCAACGATTTCGAGCCGGGGGCCAGCCTCAAGATCGAGGAATACGGGGTCGGCCAGGTGGCCCTTCAGCTCGGGATCATGGGCGAGGACACGGACGGCGACGGGACGATCAACGGCCGGGACCTCAACCCCCTCGACCTGACCACCAACCTGGAAAACCTTCACCTGGGCGCCGGCGTGGAACTCGGCCGGATCAAGCTGATCGACCGGGCCGGCAACACCTCCGTTATCGACCTGTCGCAGGCCGAGACCCTGGCGGATGTCCGCCAGCTTATCAACCAGTCCGGCACCAACCTGCGCGCCGAAATCAACACCGGCGGCAACGGCATGCTGATCCAGGACGGCAGCCCGGTGGGAAGCCGCGGCCCGATCCGGATCGAGGAAAGCGGCGAGGGCACCCACACCGCCCGCGACCTGGGGATACTCACCCCGGCCGGGGGCGTGTTCGAGAGCAAATTCATCGGCGAGGCGCTCGACCCGCAGATCACCACGGACACTCCCCTGTCGCTGCTCAACCGCGGCCAGGGGCTGAACCTGGATAATATCGTGGTGGAGAACGGACCGCGCAAAGGCTTGGTTGACCTGACCCGCGTCTCCACCGTGGGCGGCCTGATCAAGACCCTGAACGAATCCGGACTCGACCTGAAAGCCCGGATCAACGACCTGGGCACCGGTGTGGAGGTGACCAGCCTCGTGGGCGGACGCACCCTGAAAATCTCGGACGGCCAGGGTAATTTCAGCGCCAACCTGCTGGGCATCGAGGGCAGCCGGGACGTGCTGGTCGACCCGGTCTCCCCGCTGGGTGACAGCACCGACCTGCTGGCGGCCATCGAAGGCGAGACGCGGCTCAAGGACCTGAACAGCGGCGAGGGCGTCTCGCGCGGCCTCATCCGTATCACCGACTCGCTGGGCAACTCGATCAACATCGACATCGGCCACGTCAACTCGATTCAGGGCGTGATCAACCTGATCAACAGCCACGGCGCACAGGGCGATAAATCGGTCAACGTGATGGCGCGCATCTCGGACGACCAGCGCAGCCTGACCCTGATCGACATGAACACCGCCAACACTGCGATCAGCCAGGTGACCGCAAACGGCAACCTTACGGCCGATTTCAGCGATCTAAAGGTCGGCCAGGCCATGGTGGTGAACGCTTTCAGCTCCGGCAACGGAGGCAACCTTTACGCCCGTAGCGCCGATCTGGTCACCAAGCCGCTCGATGGAGAAACTGTCCTGAGCGGAGTGATCGAGACCGTGAACAAGGACAAAGGCGAAATCTTCATGCGCACTCAACAGGGTGAGCTGCGCAAGGTGGTCTCGCTCCAGCCGGTGCAGAACCTTTTCAGCGGGCAATCCATCTACATGGTGGGCAGCGAGCTGGTGACCGGTGAATTCCAGGCCCGCTCGCTCGACCTGGTCACCGACGCCGGCGCGGAGGAGCAGCAGATCAGCGGGGTGATCGAATCGATCGACAGCAACAACAACCAGGTCAGCTTCCGCCTGACGGACGGCAGCCTGAAGACCGTGGGTTTCATCACCCAGCACGGCCTGCTCAAGGTCGAGGACATCGCAGGCGGCAGCGCGGCCAAAAACCTGGGGATAAACGGCATAAGCGTGGTCGGCAGCGACCGGATCGTCGGCCGCTCCCTCGACCCGGTGATCCGCGAGACCACCAAGCTGAGCCTTCTGCAGGGCGGCACTTTCGTCCCGGGCAAGATCAGTATCGCCAATGGCGACCAGACCGCCGTGATCGACCTGAGCAACGCCGAAACCGTGGGCGATGTCCTGACCCTGCTCAACTCCTCGCTGGTGAACGTGGTGGCCTCGGTCAACAAGTCCGGGACCGGGATCACTATCGAGAGCCGGGTCAAAGGCACCACCCTGACCGTGAAGAATATCGCCCTGACCAACCCGGACGGCACCAACCGGACCAACCAGGACGGGACAACGGTGTTCGACACCACCGCCAAGCTGATGGGAATCGACGGTTCGGCCGATATCCTGGGCAACCTGTACTACCTGCGTAACGCCCTGGACACGAACAGCCAGGAGGATATCCAGAAGACCCTGACCACTTTCACCGAGGCCCTGAGCCGCATCCTGAACCAGCGCACCACCACCGGCGCGCGCTCGAACCAGATGAGCACCACCAGCGACCGCGGACAGGATACGAGCCTGCGCAACACGGAAATCCTCTCCGGGATCGAGGACCTGGACGTTGTCGAGGCGGTCAGCCAGCTGGCCGCCCAGGAGAACGCCTACAACGCGGCCCTGGCCGCCGCGGGACGAATTATTCTGCCGTCGCTGCTCGACTACCTGTAGAGCCTGGCGGCATCGCAAGGGAAAACTAACCGTAATAACTTGTCTCATACATGGAGGGTGCCTTGAAAATCAACACTACCAGATTCGGGACCCTGACGGTCGACGAGAAGGAGATCATCTTCTTCCCGGAAGGCCTGCTCGGGTTCGCCAACTGCAAGAAGTTTTTCATCTACAACAACCAGAAGAACCTGCCGTTCTTCTGGCTGCACTCGGCGGAGGACCCCAAGCTGGCCTTCGTCATCTGCGACCCGCAGCTTTTCTTCCCGGACTACAAAGTCCCGGTGCGTAAAGAGGAGCTGTCGGTCCTGGCGGCCCGGGACCAGTCCCGGCTCATAACCTGCGTCATCATCTCGATAGTGCGGGAGCCGTTCAGCATGACCGCCAACCTGCAGGGTCCGCTGGTGATCAACACCGAGAACTACCTGGGCAAGCAGATCGTGCTGATGGACGGGTCGTATACCACCCGTCACCCGATAGTGCTGAAAAACCGTCAGCGCCTGATGGCCGCCGGTGCACCCACGCCGGTGTTCCGCCCGGCCGAGATGGCCCTGGGTAACGCTCTGGTCGTCTCCTGATCCCCTCCGGGGAAAGGATCGGCGCCCGGGTGCGAACGAGCCAGGGCAGGCGTTCAGGCGGGGCCGGCACCCTCCAGGCCTGATACTGTCCGGGCACATCGTTCAGCGGGTGAATGATCCGATAGTCAAAGCCGCCCCTCACCGGGCGGCTTTCGTTTGGGTACGGTTGCGGCGCGGATGGCTGTTGACAGTCGATATGTTCGGAGTTAAGCTATGCCGGACGACAAACCGACAGGAAACCTCATGCGTAAAGTGGAGTTTTTCAGGCACAACCTCGGACGGCGCGAAAAGCGCGATGTCTGCCGCGCCCTGGACGGCCTGTTCCTGACCACCGGCAAGCTGGTCGAGCAGTTCGAGGAGCAACTCGCCGCCTATCTGGGAGCGCCTTACACCGTGGGCGTGACCAGCTGCACCGGGGCGATGCACCTGGCATTGCTCGCCTCCGGGGTGGGCCCCGGCGATGAGGTGATCACCACGCCGATGACCTTCTCCGCCACGGCCCTGGCCGTGATCATGGCCGGGGCGACACCGGTGTTCGTGGATGTGGAGCCGGGCACCGGCAACATGGACGCCGGCCGGGTCGAGGCGGCGCTCACCGGGCGCACCAAAGCCCTCCTGCCGGTGCACCTGTACGGCCAGATGTGTGACATGCGCGCCCTGCGCGCCATCGCCGACCGCCACAACCTGGCCCTGATCGAGGACGCCGCCCACGCCCTGGAGGCCTCGCGGGATGGGGTCCGCGTGGGAGAGCTGGGAGATTTCGCCTGCTTCTCGTTCTACCCCACCAAGAGTATCACCTGCGGCGAGGGCGGAGCCGTGTCCGTGCACGACGCCGAAACGGCCGATCTTCTCAAGTCCCTGCGCCACCACGGTATGGACCACACCGCCAGCGAGCGCTACGGCAAGGATGACGTGGCCTACCAGATCACGCGCCTGGGCTGGAAATACAACATGGACAACCTTCAGGCCGCCCTGCTGCCCGGCCAGCTCGAGCGCGCCGGACGGTTCCTCGCGCGCCGCACCCGTCTGGCCGGACTTTACCGGAAAAAGCTGTCCGGCGTGCCCGGGATCACTTTCATGGACTGGCTGCCCGGCTGCGTGCACAGCCACCACGTGTTCACCCTGCTGGCGCCCGCGGACAAGCGCGCCCGGCTCCTGGCCGGCCTCAAGGAACGCGGCATCGGGGTCTCGATCAACTACATCCCCGTGCACCTGCAGAAATTCTTCCGCGACACCTACGGATTCAAGCCCGGCGATTTCCCGGTGGCCGAGGCCATCGGGGCGAGCACCTTAACCCTGCCGCTGTACCCCAAGCTCCGCAACGACGAGTTGGACTACGTAGTCCGCTCGGTCAAGGACCTGGCCCTGGCCCTGCGCTTCGACAGGCTCGCCTGATTCCAGTGGCTCGCCTGATTCCAACGGCCCACCTGAT
>JAJFUG010000025.1 GCA_021372515.1 bacterium | reverse complement strand
ACCTGGGCTGGGCCACGGTGACCCAGTACGCCTGGAACCCGGTCGGCCCCACGGTGGAGCAGAACGTGGCGGATTTCATGGACGTGTTCTATGGACCGGGCAGCCCCGACCTCACTCCGGTCTACAAGCTGCTTATCGAGGGGGCGCGCTTTTTCGACCACGGCTGGGACGAGGTCACCAGCACCGAGCGCGGGCCCGGCTACGGCAACTCGTGGGGCAAGGGCGTGGGCACGCGCCGCACGGATGAGGTGCTGGGCCTGCCCGAGATTCCAGCCCCCGGCACGCTCGACATCCCGGCGGAGTTCAATGAACGCTACGGCGCCCTGGTAGCCGAGGCCGGGCGGCAGAAACTTCTCAACGACGACCTGCTGGAGAAACTGGCCCGCTACGAGGGCCAGGTGGAGCGTAACCGCTACAACCTGGAGGTCTATCTTTCCATCGCGTACCTGGAGCGCTATTTCATCCGCACCGTGCTCACCCTGAGCGAGGCGGAGGAAATCATGCAGCGGGCGCACGCGGCCGAGGCCGGCGGCGACCCGGCACGCGCGGTGGGCCTGCTCACCCAGGCCAGCCAGCGGGTGGGCGGCCTTATCGCCTGGGGCGACTGGATGTGGCGGAACCTGACTGTCACCTGGGAGAAAAGCCGCTTCGAAAAGGGGCGCAGCGTGGGGGGCCGTCAGTTCGTGCACGTGCTGGATGACGTGAAAGACCATTTCGCCGACCGTCGCCCGGGGCTGGATTACATGATAGCCCCGTTCCAGCGTATGGACCTGCCCGGCTGGCGCGAGAAGCTCAACGCGCGGATAAAGGAGTACGCCGCGGCGCACAAGGCGCCCGTGGCCGGCCTGGCCGAGGAGCGGCTGGAGGATTAGGGTATCACATAAATTGCAGATGAAAATGTAGGGGCACGGCATGCCGTGCCCTTTTTATTTGAATACACACCCCGTCGGCTGACGCCGCCACCCCTCTTTTTAGAGGGGATTGAAAACGCTGTCTCATGGGCGACGGTAGAGAGCGCGGGCTGTGGCGGGACAAAATCCCCCCCTTTCCCAAAGGGGGTCAGGGGGGATTTATGCAAAAGTAAATAAACATCCCCCTCGTTCCCCCTTTATACAGGTGGAGGCAAAACAAAGGGCACGGCATGCCGTGCCCCTGCATCAGACGCTCCATCAGTAATACCAGTCCGCTCTCAGAACACCTCCAGAAGGTTCTGCACCCCCTCGAAGCGCACCCAGAGGCCCTCCTCCATCCGGTCCTTGAACACCTCGAACGAGGGTATACCGATCTGTTCGCCGCGCGCGCCGTCCACGTAGAAAATCACCGGGGTCTTGGGCGGCACGGGTTTGTCGCTGGTCCACTGCGGGAACACCCCGATGCCGCCGAACAGGTGGCTGTGGTTCCAGCCCGGCCGCGGGGTCACGGTCACGGTCTCCAGCTTGCCGGAGGGGCCGCTGAGCACGCTTAATAGGCTCTGATAGCCGCTTTGCGTGTTGACGCGCAGGGTGTCGCCGCGGATTTCCTGCTCCGCAGTCGAGCCGTGGGGCGCGCTGACCCCGTAGCCCGCCACCCGTATATACAGCGGCTTGGGGAATGTGTGGTAGACCATGTGCACCTCGCCCTGGTTGCCGATCAGGGTTTGGGTGATCACCTGGGCCCGTCCGCGCTCGCCCAGGTCGGCGGCGTACTTGTCGGCGTTGTGGCGCTCGGAGATGAATATCGGCGCGCTCTGGGTGCGGTAGGCCCAGGTGCGGCCATCCAGCGACACGCCCGAGCGTCCCTGGGCCAGCTCCGGCCCGGCCGCGCCCGTGCCGGCCCAGCCCAGGACGCTGGAGTAGGCGTGCTGGTAGTACTTGGTGCTGGTCTCCCAGGTCACCTGATTGTGGCGCGGGCTGCCGATCGGGAACAGGCGGGCCTCGCCGCGGCGGTGGTTGGTCTTGAGCACCAGTTGCGCTCCGGCCACCACGCGCACGCGGTCCTCGTTGTCGGCTGGCATCGGTTTTTCGACACTGGTCCAGAACGGGTGGTCGGCAGGCAGCAGAAGCGGGCTGAACCCGGTTGCGGCCCAGTAGGGCGCGCCGCGGTGGCCGTAAGGCTCGGCGGCCAGGGTGTTGGGGCCAAGCCAGCCGGGCTGCAGAAGGCCGTTTTCGCTCATGGCGCCGCCCTCCCAGAAATATTTCAGGCAACCCGAGGCGATCCGCCGCTCCAGCCCCGGGTCGAGCGTGCCCAGCCCCGCGGCCTCGGCGTAACCCACCGGGCCCGCCGCGGCCCAGCGGTAGGTCAGCGAGCGGCCGAACGCCACCGGGGCGCCGTTGGAGCCGAAATACAGCGGGAAACTCTGCATGAACTGCGCGGTGGTCTCGCGTATCCGCTTGCCGAATTTCATTTTCCAGGGCTCGGTGTACTTGTAGTGGAACAGGTTGAACATCTGGAAGCCCCAGAAATTGTAGTAGTCGTAGGAACGGTTGCCGCCGTCCACGAAGAACCCGTCCCCGGAGTGCCAGCTCAACAGACGGTCCATCTGCTCGGTGATACGACCGTAGTCGAACGGGTAGCCGTACTTGAGCAGCACCGGCGTGGGGGCCGAGTTGAAATACCAGCAGTTGCACTCGAAGCCCACGCCCCCGGACAGGGCGGTCAGCCAGCGCGCCACGTTGTCTTTCTGCGGCTGAGTCAACGGGTCCCAGAAATACTGCGGGCAGTACATGATCGACTGCGAGATTTCCTCGCCGAAAGCCCCGTACGGCCCGGTGGGGCCGAAATAGCAGGGATCGTCCGGGTCGGTGCCGCGGATGAGGCCCTTGAGGTAGGGGGCGTTCACCGGGCCGTCCCAGCCCGGCACGGTGTTCCCGCCGCTGCCCGCGCAGTAGAGTGCGGCCAGGATCATCGAGCGGCCGAACGCGTTGCGGCTCTCCTCGGTAAAATTGGACGTGTACTGGAAATGCCCGCTCTCGGCATCCTGGCCCCGGAAATCCGGGATGCCGGTCTCGGGGTTGAAATAGGGCAGCACTCCGGCCAGAATGCGTCCGGCGATCTCGATCCAGTGGGCGCGGGTGTAGCCGGTGTAGGGCGAGAGCGCGGTGTCGGCCGCGGCGCTCAGGGCCAGGCGCGGCGGAATCTCAGTCGCCCGGCAGGGAACGACTGCGGCCAGCAGAAAGCAACAGGCAAAGAGAGTACGGATGGACTTCACAGGGGTTCCTCCGGGGCTGTCTGGGGGGAGAATTGGACACAATACGGCCTTGAGGCGCGGTCAGTGCCGCAGGTGGCGCACACCGTCGGCTATCTCGCGCACCATGGTCTGGACAATGCTGGCCAGTGGGATCGAGATCACCATGCCGATGATCCCCAGCATCTTGGCCCCCAGGATCACGGCCAGCAGCACCACTATGGCGTGGACATCCACCGACTTGCCCAGCATCACCGGGATGAGGTAGACATTGTCCACGATCTGGGCGAAAACGAGCGAGCCGGCTATGAACATCACCGGGACCCAACTGGAGACCATGTCGCCCCGGAACTCGGGGAAGGTCGGAATGAGGACATATTGCAGGATTGCCACCACCAGCACCGGGATCGCGCCGATTATGGGCCCGGCGTAGGGGATGATGTTGAACAGGCCGGTGATGATGGCCAGGAAGATCGCGTAGTTGAGCGGCTTGAACAGGATACCGGTCAGAATGAACCCGGCCAGGGCGCACAGTCCCACCACGAAAGATTCCATCAGCTTGGCCCGGATGAAACTGCCCACGATGTGGCTGATTTTCTGGTGGATGTTCAGGCTCATCTCGAAATAGCGGTTGGGCAGGAAGCCGATGAAGGCTTTCTTGATCTTGTGCCCGTCCAGCAGGAAAAAGTAGAGCAGGATCGGCACCACCGCGACCCAGGTGGAGACCGTGGTCAGGGCGTCCCCGCTGGGGGTCAGGGCCTCGAACAGGTAGGTCTGGCCCAGGTTGAGCAGCCGGGAGGCTGCGCCGAATTTTTCGAGGCCGAAACGATGCTCAAGGCTGGCGGCCTGACGGTTGAGTTCATCTTTGAGCACGGCTGAATACTCATCCATCCGGCTGAGCAGGTCGGTGTACTCCGCCACCACGGCCCGGCTCATCAGCATGGCGATCAGCACCACCGCCAGCACGATCAGCAGGAACACCAGCAGGATCGAGTTGCTGCGGCTCACCCCGTGGCGCTCGAAGAAATCCACTCCCGGCGAGAGGATGAACACGAAGATGATCGAGATGAGGAACGAGGAGAGCAGGCCCGGGATCCAGAGCAGGAACGCGATGGTCAGCACGATCACCGTGGCCATGGCGCTGAGCTTGAACGCCGGCTTGAAAATCAGGGCCTCGTCTTTGGGCTTGACCTGGATCATACCTTGGTGGCCTTGTCGCTCTGGGTGGTGCTTTCCATGGAATCGATCTGCTCGTAGGCCTCGTTCAGTTTCTGGTCGGTGATACGCAGGCGCTTGACCAATATCTTGAGGATATTGCCCTGTATCTTGACCCCGATCCGGGGGCTGCGGTTGATGATCGAAATGAGGTCGGAGCGGAAGAACCCGACCAGGCGCGTGGCGCTCAGGGCCACCGCGGTGGCCGAGCGCGGGTGGTCGTCGATCAGGGCCAGCTCACCGAAGAAATCGCCCGAGCCCAGGCGCGCGATCTCGTGGTCCTCGTCCGTATTGGGCCCCAGGCAGATACGCACGCTGCCCGATTCGACAATGTACATCCCGGCGCCGGGCTCGCCCTCGACAAAGATTATCTCGCTCTCGTGGTAGGTCCGCAGGTAGACAATCTTCTCGATCAGGCGCAACTCGGTCTTGGTAAGACCGTTGAACACGGGAATACGGGTCAGGATGGCGAAAACGGACTTGTCGTTGGACTCACGGCTGAACACGTTGCCCCAGATGGCGCTGAATCTTTTCAAGGCGTCCTCCGGTCGTAGACTGTCGGCGGGTCGGGAACCGGCTTTCCGCATCGGGTGTGGTCTGTCAATATATTAATACGGATGGCGCGGCGCAATCAAATCCTGATTTTTACAATGCAAACCGCGTACCGCGTATCGACTGGCCTTAAACCCTTGACCCGTCCGGGGCTGGTGTTATCTTAAGCCACGCTGTCACGGAGAGGGAAAAGTAGTTTTCGCACCATTTTTGCGATCCACCGCCGGCGGGTCGCGCGGGGGAGGTACGACCATGCTGCTCAGAACGATCTGCCTGCTGGCCCTGGCCCTGCCACTGGCCGCGCTGCCCGGCTGCGACGGTGGGAGACAGGCGGCGGGCCTGCCCCCGGTGGAGGACGCCCCGGATTTCCCGTTCGACCAGTCGCGACGGCACGAGCGCGATTTCAGCCCCGGCGGAGCTCTGACCCGCCTGAGCGACAACCTCTACCGTTATGACGACTGCTGCAATGTGTACGTGTTGAAAAACGGCGCGCGCGCGGTGCTGGTAGATTTCGGCTCCGGGGCGGTGCTGGGCAAACTGGCTGGGATCGGTGTGACCGGAGTGGACATGGTGTTACTCACCCACCATCACCGCGACCAGGCTCAGGGCCTCTGCGGACGGGACAGCCTGCCCTTCGCGGTGGCGGCACCGGCCGGTGAGCTGCGCTTTTTCCAGGATGTGCAGAAGTTCTGGGACGGCCTGCAGATTTACATCAACTACGACTGCCGCTCGCACTGGAACACCGTGCGCTCCGATATCCGGGTGGATCGCCCGGTGCGCGGCGGAGACAGGCTGAGCGCGGCCGGGATCGATTTCGAGGTGCTGGACACGCCCGGCAACACCGACAGCGCGGTGAGCTACGCGGCGGTGGTGGACGGCCGCCGGGTGGCGTTCACGGGAGATTTGATCGCCGGCGCGGGCAAGCTGGTCAACTGGTACGATTTCCAGTGGGATTACTACGGGTTCACCCAGGGCATGGACGCCTCGGAGCGCGGCTTCGCGGCCCTGCGCGCCTGGAATCCGCAGAGCCTTCTGCCCTCCCATGGCGCTCCGATGGATGACCCGGAGGCGGCGATGAGCGCCAACTCAGTGGTTTACACACACTTACGCGAGATGCTGGTTCCCAACGAGCTCAACCGTCAGAGCCAGGCGGTGCGCCGTATCCTGCCGCATTTGATATACGTGGGCATGAACTGCTACGCCATAGTCTCGGAAAGCGGCAAGGCGTTCCTCTACGATTACGGTTACGTGGACCAGCAGGCGATCTGGACCCTCAAAGGCGATTTCGGGGTTAAGAGTATCGATGCGGTCAGTTTCAGCCACTACCACGACGACCACAACATCCGGGTCTGGGAGCTGGCGCGCGAGGGTGCGCAGCGCTGGGTGTTCGAGAACATGCTGGATGTGTTCGAGCACCCGGCACGCTACAAGCTGCCCTGTCTGGTGCCGTTCCCGATCCTGGCCGACCGCGTGCTGCATGACGGTGAAAAAGTCCAGTGGGAGGAGTACGAGCTGGAGTTCTTCCGACTGCCCGGACAGACCGAGTTCCATCAGGGCCTGGCCGTGACAATCGACGGGAAGAAAGTGCTGTTTACCGGCGATAACACCTGGAACAAGGCCTGGCCCGACAAGCGCCGCAACGGCCCCCTGGTCCCGCAGAACGAGTATTTCCTGGACGGCGGGTTCATCACCTGCGCGCAGAAAATGTTAGACTACGGCCCGGACATTGTCTGCCCGGCGCACACGGATGAGTACTCGCCCGGCCGCGAGGACCTGCAGGGGTTCCTGGAGTGGGCCCAGGAACTGCGCGAGGTCATGACCGGCCTGATCGACCAGCCCGACCCGAATTTCGGGATGGACTACCGCTGGTGCCGGTTCTACCCGTACCGGAGCATTGTGAAGGACGGCGGCACGTTCGAGGTGCGGGTGTTCCTGCGTAACCACCTGTTCGTTCCGGCCGAGGTGGAGGTCGCGGTTAAAACCTCTGCCGGGCTGGAGGTGATCGGCGGGCCGCGCCGGTTCAAGATCGAGGGGAAGAAACAGGCGGCCGTGCCGTTTACGGTGCGCAAGCTCCCCGGCCATGGAATGGACAGGCAGGTGCTCACCGCGGATGTCACGCTCAACGGGCGCTACCTGGGCGAGGTGACCGAGGCCGTGGTCGACCCGCCGCAACAGTGGCAGGAGTAAGGGCGGGAACGCGCGCGGTGGCACTGTTTGCAGGCAACGGTGAAGTAATGCCGTAGGGGCGAACCTTGTGTTCGCCCGGTTATACCGAGTCGGAGGCTGTCGTAGGGGCGACCGCCGGTCGCCCCTTTGCATGCCATATACATTACGGGAAACCCTATTTCTTCAATATCTCCAGCGCCGCGGCGGTCATCGCGGTCACTCCCGCCGGGATCGCGGTCTCGTACTCCGGCAACATGAGCGGCGAGTGCAGCCCCGGGCGCTGCTCCTGCGGCACGCCGGGCTTGCCCGTGCCCACCCGGAACATGAACACCGGCACTTTCTCGGCGGTGCGTCCGTACTCGCTGAAATCCTCTCCGCCCATAGTCGGCTTGATTCTCACCATCTTGTCCTGTCCCAGGGCCGCCCCCATCGCCTTGACCGTGCACTCGGCCAGGGCCGGGTCGTTGTAGAGGGCCGGGGTGTAGCCATCCGCCAGCTTGATCTCGGGCAGCTTGTCCTCGGGCAGGCCATAGGCGCGGGCGGTGTTGGCGCAGATTCGCTTGATCGAGTCCAGTATCTGACGGCGCACCTGGTCCGAGAACGAGCGGGTGGTGAGCTGCAGCTTCACCTCGTCCGGGATTATATTGTGCTTGGTGCCGCCGTGGATCGAGCCCACTGTGACAACGGCCGGTTCCACCGGCTCGATCTCGCGGCTCACGATAGTCTGGAAGGCGTTGATGAGCTGGGCCGAGAGCACTATCGGGTCGCGGCCCTTGTCCGGCATGGCGCCGTGGGAGCCGATCCCGTGGACCGTGATATCGACCATGTCGATATTGGCCATGGCGTAGCCCGGGCACCAGCCGATTGAGCCGGCATCCACCGAGGGGTCATCATGCTCGGCCAGGGCGAAATCCGGCCTGGGCCAGCGCGTGTAGAGGCTGTCCGCCAGCATGGCCGCGGCCCCGCTCCCGCGCTCCTCGGCCGGCTGGCCGATAATTATCAGCGTGCCTTTCCACTTGTTGCGCTGGGCGGCCAGGCGCGAGGCCGCGCCCAGCATCACGGTCATGTGGAAATCGTGCCCGCAGGCGTGCATCACCGGGACCTCCTGGCCGGTGATATCCACCGCGCGCACTTTGCTCGCGAACGGAGCGCCGGTCTTTTCCTCCACCGGCAGGGCGTCCATGTCCGTGCGCAGCATAAGGGTCGGGCCCTTGCCGTTTTTGAGCACCGCCACCACGCCCCAGCCGGTGCGCTCCGGGTCCGGATACTTGCCCACCTTGCGCGTGACCTCGTAGCCCAGTTTTTCCAGCTCAGCCGCCAGGGCGGCCGAGGTGTTTTCCTCGAAATAGGACAGCTCGGGCGCGGCGTGACGGGTCCGGTAGAAATCGAGCAGGTAGGGCAGGTCGAGCTCCGCCGCACGCAGGCCGGAAACCGCGGCATTCAGCAGAAGGACAGCCAGCACAATGAATGTCGGGCAGAGCCCGCGGGACTTGGTCATGCCATGCATTACATCGCCTCCGGGTCGGGTTGTGAGCTGTATAGGCACCGTGCCATAATAATACGCCGCACCGCTTTAGACAATGCGCTGGCGCGGTCAGCTTGGGCTTGATTTAGCGCTCCGAATGCGTTAAACTACCTCCCCGTGGCCTGAAAAAAGGCTTTCCCATGTACTTTCACTGACCGTCAACCGTAGTCCAAAGGTAACCCGAACGATGAACAAGCCTTACGAGCGCCCACAAGTGACCGTAATCGGCGGGGGGATGATCACCGAGATCCAGCTCCTGCCGACACTCTACCATCTGCAGCGGACCGGCCTGATCGGCGAAATCTCCATCGTGGCCCTGAACGGTGCGCCGCTCAAGAAAATCGCCGAGAACAAGACTTTGCTGCGGGCTTTCCCGGGCCAGAGTTTCAAGCCCTGGCCGGATTTCAACACGATCGACCCGTCACGGCCGTTCCCAGACCTCTACCGCGAGGTGCTGGACAAGGCCCCCAAGCGCTCCATCGCCGTGGTGGCTGTGCCCGACCAGATGCACTACGCCATGGTCCGCGCCGCGTTGGAGCACGACCTGCACGTGCTGGTGGTAAAGCCCCTGGTGCTGACCCACAAGCAGGCCGTGGAGCTGGAAAAGCTGGCCCACGGGCGCGGCCTGTTCGTGGGGGTGGAGTACCACAAGCGTTTCGACGACCGCAACCTGATCGCCCGCGGACGGTACCGCGCCGGCGAGCTGGGCGCGTTCCGCATGGGCTACGCCAGCCTGGTCGAGCCGTGGTACTACCGCAACTCGAATTTCCAGAACTGGTGCACCGTGGAAAACTCCGACATGTTCACCTACATCGGCTGCCATTATGTCGACCTGGTGGCGTTCATCACCGGGCACAAGCCGGTGGAGGTCTCGGTCTACGGGGTGGAGGAGCCTTACCCGAACGGGAAGAAAGGCTACCTCTGGACCGATGGCCGGGTGGTGTGGGACAACGGCGCCGTGCTGGCCGTGCTCAACGGCATGGGCTACCCGAATGTCGCCCCGGGCGGCAACAGCCAGGGCATGACAATGTTCTGCCAGGGGGCCACCGATGGCGCCCTGGTGATGCACGACGACCAGTTCCGCGGAGTGAAGCACTGCTACACGGTCAAGGGGGAGGACGAGGGCGACACCTACTACAACGAGGTTAGCCCGGACTATTTCAAGCTGCTGGACGTGGGCGGCGGCGGACTGACCCCGGTGGGCTACGGCCACCGCTCCGTGGAGGCCATCGTGCGCGCCTGCCACCGGGTGGAGGCCGCCGGCGGGGATGACCTGGGGGCCCGTCAGGCCGAGATCGAGCGGATCGACGCCGAGGGCGTGATCGCCACCCCGGCCAACAGCGCCTACAACGAGCTGGTGGTGGAGGCGGGCCGTATGTCGATCCTGGCCAAGGGCCGTCCGGTGGTGATCGAGTACGGCAGCCAGCCGCATGTGCGTTTCCGCGACTGAGGACACGAAGGAATAAAAAAAGACAGGTTTATCCACGAAGGGGCACGAAGGCACACTAAGGAAAGCGGTTTTTACTTCGTGTCTCTTTGTGTCCCTTCGTGGATTACTATATTTTTGTGGATCAGTTGACGAATCTCTTCCACTCCAGTTTCCCGCTGCTGCCGAAATTGATCAGAACGCCCACCGGTAATCCGGTGGCTTTCAGATAATTGAGTATCTGCGCAGTCTCTCTGCCGGTCAGTCGATCCAAGGCCTTCAATTCGACAATTATCTCTCCATAACACACAAGATCAGCAATATATTCTTTTTGCAGAGTTTTGCCTTTGTACACAATCCTGATCGGTTTCTGTGACTCGAACGGCACTCCATTCAATGAGAGTTCGGTCTCGAGCGCTTCCTGATAGACCGCTTCCAGAAACCCCGGCCCCAGTTCCCGGTGCACCTCTACCGCCGCTCCGATTATCTTGAAGACCTCGTCCCTGAATACCAATTCAGTCATTTTTCACCTTCCCACAACCGCATTCCACAACGGGCAAGAGAGGACAAAGAAGACGGAGTTATCCACGAAGGGCCACGAAAGCACACTAAGAAAAGCAGTTTTTACTTTGTGTCTCTTCGTGTGCCTTCGTGGATTACAGTTTTTAACTTTTTCCCTGTCAAACCCCTTCGTGGATAACTTATTGTGCCGTTGCCTCCGGCTCAGTAAGGGCCGAAAGTGGTCTTGACCTCCATCTCGAGCGGCATGCGCATTTCCTTGTCCCCGGCCGGCCCGCCCACTATGATCTGGGTGCCGCTCATTCTCTGGTCCATCGTGCCGCCCAGCATCCAGCCGCTCTTGGTGTCGACACGCAGATGGCCGCTCATCTCACCGTTGAGGTTCATTTTCATCTTCATCGGTCCCATCTCGGTGAACGGGGCCGTGCTGTCGGAACTCATGCGGCTGGTGGCTTTGATCACCGCCACCCCGCCCACCAGGGAGTCCAGGGTCCAGGTCTGCTCGACTTTCATGACGATTATCGCGTTGACCGAGTCGGTCAGGCTCCAGCTTTCGCCCACAGCCACCGGTTTTTTGGGGATGAAGCTGAACATCTTTCCAGCGAAGCCGGGGCCGCCCTCTCCGCCTAACATCTTCTCGAACTGGGCGCGCATGGCCTGGCGCATCTGCTCGTTGCCCGAGGGTGTCTTGTCCAGCATCGCACCGATCAGCGAATCCATCCCCGTGGTTTTCAAGACCTGGCCCTGCTGGCTCAGGGTCAGGCTGTAGCTCTTGCCGACCAGGGCCGTGAACGCGGCGACCATCGGGTTGCTGTCATCCGCGCCCGGCTCGGCCGAGTCAAAACTCACGCCGCCCCGGGGACCCTCCATCACGAATTTCACCCGCTCGAACGTGGTCTTGACTGTCTGGTCGCCGGTGGAAGATTTGTCTGTCACCTCGGACAGCATGTCCATGGTCATTTTCTGGGAGGTGTTGATATCCTGGCCGTTCATATTGGTTTTCATGCTGTTCTCGCTGACCGTGCGCAGCTTGTAGGTCTGGCCGGTCTGGAGGTCGAGCTTGAGGTCCAGCTTGTCCGCGGCGAAAGCGGACGAGACTGCGGTCGAAACCAGCAGCAGGCAGAACAGAAACGGGAAGTTCCAGGATGATTTGCGTGACATGCGGTTGCCCTTTCGTTTTAGAGTGAGTACTGCCGGATGCACCGGAATCTCCGGCACGTGAATCTGACTACTCGACAGGCTGGTTTCCCTCCTTTTTTTCCTCGCAGTGGAACACCTCCTCGATGCCCTTGCCGAAAGCGCGGGCCAGCTTGAAAGCCAGCTCGAGCGAGGGATTGTACTTGCCCGCCTCGACCGCGATGATGGTCTGGCGGGTGACACCGGCGCGCTCGGCCAGCTCGGCCTGGGTCATCTCGCCGTGCTCGAAGCGCAGGCGGCGCAGCTCGTTGTTTACGGTGAATTCAGGCATTTATGTTTTCCATACTCTCAGCGCACCAGAACTTCCGGCTTTTTGAGCGCGTCCTCGTTGACAGTGTAATAGCGGACGCCGATCAGGTGCAGAAGCTCCTGGACCGGAATCAGACCGAGAATGAAAAAGAAAAATGTGATTATACTTATGGTTTCACTCTTGGTGTTCGCGGCGAAAACAATCAGTGCGAGCCCGCCAAGTGCCACGTACCAGAATATGCCTTGGGAAACAAGCTTGTATGTTTTAAGCTCGACAAGGGTTTCCAGTTCGTCCAGTCGTACGCCGAGGCCGGGATAATGCCGTTTTTGGTATCTTTTGATAATAAGCAGCACAATGAAAGAGAGACCCAGTAGCAGCATAAACCAGCCTACCCGGTGCATTAATTGCAGATAGAAAAGGCCGAAAGCGAACCACACGAGCGAATAGACCATCCGGTAAAGGGCGAATTTCTGCAAGCGTGTCATGGCTTTGCTCCTCTGTCGCTCAGCCGGGGAACTTGATCGGTTTGGCCGCGGCCTCGGGGTCGCTGGTGTAGACAAACACGGCCCAGGCCCGCACCATCTGCGCGGCGAACATTGTCCCGATCACGTAGACCAGAAGATGGTAGGTGAAAATATCCTCACCCGCTGTCTTCTCCTGGAAATGCGAATACACTATCACCGCCAGGACTATGTAGAGCAGGGCGCCTTTGCCGGCCACGCGGTGGGAGCGCAGGACAACGTTTTGCTCGCCCGGAGTGAGCATCTCCCCCTGCGACTTGATATCCGCCCGCAGGAACTGACCCAGGATCATGCTGAGGCCCATGAACGCGAAATTGAAATAGTCCAGGGCTTTCTTGAGCGGCATATCGGAGCCGAAATAGCAGAGGGCCAGGAGCACCAGGGCCAGGGTCACCGGGGCGGCCAGCTCGGTCAGGGCGTGTTTCTGCAGACGGGTCATCGGTCCTCCTCCGGGCCGGGATGGTTTTCGGATCGAGACAGCGGGCCTCTTCTGCGGAGCAGCCAGAGATCCAGGCGGCCCATCCGCAGACGGGCGGCCTCGGGCCGGGCCGAATAATACAGAATTCCGAGGCTTTGCGATATCCAGATAGTAATCAGCATACCGAAGAAAAAGGCGGGCAGATTGTGTTGGATAATTGCATAACCTTTTTGAGTGTCAACCAATATCAGGAACACCGTGAAATACAGCAGCGCCCCTTGGCCGACCCACTGGTACGACTTCATCGCGATCCGCTCCTCCAACTCGTCCGTTTCCACCGGCGCACCACCGTTGCGCCAACGCCTGGCAAACATCCAGACGGGGATAATGGAAATCGGCAGGAAGGCAAACATCGTCCATCTGTATGGATCGAAAAATCCACTCAGCCGAAACAGCATATAGAGCGGGGGCCATAGAAGACAGAGCCCGATTGTTCCGAGTGCGTTTGTCTGCAGGCGGGTCATTGCCGGTTCTCCTGAGTCAGGGGGATGTCTGCCGCGGCTGGCACTCAGACCTGGTCCAATTTAATGTCGCGGCCCCGGTCAAGGTGACGGCTGTAGTAGAGCAGTCCAATGCCTTTGAACACGTAACTGAAGTAGAATGCTCCGAGCACAAAATCCCTGAATAACTTTGCCGGCACAAAATCGAACCACAGCCAGATCATCATCAGATAAACAAATACCCCAGCGAATTGCAGAATGTAGGACTTGAGTGTTATCTCCCTTTCCAGTTCATCGAGCTTGCCGAAAGGAACCGATTTATTCTCGCCGTACCTGTTTTTAAGCATGACTGAACCGAAAACCCAGACTGCGATTACTATAAATAACGCATGTTTATACTGGTTCCCCACTCCGGCGGCATATAACACCAGGAATGCGGCTGCAAAAATCGGCAGCAGGCAGACGTACAGGAGGCCTAATTTCTGCAGACGGGTCATTTTGCTTTTCCCTCCGGTTCGGTTTTCTTTTTCCATCTCCCGAATACTGTCATCGGCGGCTGTTTTGCAATCGAACCCAGGCACAGCGACAGGCTGGCGCAGAGGATCACATAGTATACGCCGTACAGGCAGAACCAGGCCAGGGGCGGTGCCGCGGTCAGGGCCCACACGGCCAGATAGCCGCCCACCACGGACGCCGCAACGATCAGAAAGGTCTTGAGCGAGCGCTTGCGCGCCTGGGCCAGGAGGTCTATCTCCGTTTCGCTCCGGGCGTACTGGCCCAGCCCCCGGTAGAGCAGGAAATAAGTCAGCAGGAAAACCGCGTTCACGGCCAGCATCTTGCCGAAAGGCCGGCTTTCCTCCCGCGCTTTCAGCATGACTGCCAGGAACACGAACCCGACAACGTTCAGCGAGGCAAAGGCCCGCACCGCGCTCCGTCGAAAGTCGCCCAGGCCGCGCCAGCGGTCCAGAAGAGTCCGCCTTTCGGAGCTGTCCGAGCCGTAGAACACCAGTACGGCCAGGGAGTGCACCGCCAGCAGCAGGGGCAGGCTGTACCAGAAAAACGCGGCGAAAAGGTCGGCCGGGACGCTCTGTTTGTAAAAATGCATGATCAGGATCGCCCCGGCCGCGAAATAGAACCAGAAAACCTGGGCCGCCATGTTCAGCGCCCGCCGATTTATTTCCTTGTGGTACTCATCCCAGAGCGGCGCGCGGCCCTTGCCCCCGGCCAGGAACAGCCCCGAGAACGCGGCCAGGGCCAGAATGCCGAACGCTGCCAGCGAGCCGCCCAGGTTGCCGCTGCTGGCATAGATTGTGACAAAGACCATGACCGTGAACACTACCACCATCAGGTTGAACCAGGCCATTCTCTGGAAGGGGTGCATTTTAAGCCTCTACTTGTGGATTAAGCCTCGGAGGACGTTTCTTGCCGTGTCCGTTCCCGGCCGCTCCGGTTCAGCAGCGGGGCCAGGAACAGGGTCAGCTCGGCGGCGAAAATCACGATGAAGAAGGCCGCGGGCAAATGGGCGAGCCACGCACTTTCCTTGCCGGCAGCCAGCCAGACCATCCCGATCGAAACGAGAGCCACGGCCGCCAGCATCCCTGCCAGCGAGGCCTTGAAAGCCCCGGCCAGCCGTTTTTCATCTCCGCTCGCCCGGGCGATCCTTCTCAATTGATACAGATTGATGAAATACAACAGGCCATAGGAAAAAGCTATCGCCGAGGGCAGAGCTTCAGGCGGCAGGCCCCGGATCGAACTTTCTCTCGCAGCCAGCCAGAAGATCAGCGGATAGATCCAGATCGCGGTCACTCCGGCGAGGGCGCTTTTCTGGAGAGCGTTCAGCCTGTGCCAGCGGTCGAGCACGGTCCGCCGCTCCGTGCAGTCGCTGTAATATATGCTGAGCGCGGTCAGGGAGCAGGCCCCCATGAAAACGACAACTCCGGCTGAGGAGAGGACCTGGAACATGTCGAAAGGGATGCTTTCGCCGAGATAATGAAAAGTCACATAGCAGTATGCCAGACCGGCGTAAGTGACAAAGGCCAGCCCGCCGATGCCTCTGGAGCGCCGGGCCACCTCGATGTGGTATTCATCCCACTGCGGCTTGCGCTCCCTTTTCCTGACAGTCAGCAGAAAATACAACCCAGCCAGCCCGAACCACCAACAAAGCGCGAGTACGGCCGAAACTCCGGGGCGTCCTGTAACCGGGCGGAGGACAAGAAAGCTGACAACTGAAAGCATCGACGCGCCCAGATTGAACCAGGCCATTCTCTGGAAGGGGTGCATCTCAGGCCTCTGTGTGGGGATCGGGCGGTGACGGGTTCGTTTTCCGGGTCTCTTTCGCCAGGCCGCCGAGTATCACCAGGCTGAGCGGCATGACTAAAAGACCGACAAACAGGCTGTTGAAAATGTAGAACAGGACATACCAGTCCCAGGGAGTATTCCCGGCCGGGATCACAGTGAGACGCCCGGCCACGGCCAGCGCCGCCGCGGCCGCGGTGCCCATGGCGGCCAGGGACCAGCGCCGGGCGCGGCGCACTGCCTGGCGCTCCGAGTCGGTCCGGGCGGTCCGGACCATGAGATAGATGTCCAGCGCGTACATCACGGCGAATGAGATATCGGTTAAAAGCATAAAGCCGGGCGGCAACTCGCCGTAGCGACCCTTGTTCATCACCCAGAGGAAAGGAAAGCCCACGAAACAGAAAACGAGCAGAGGTATGAGGCCGCTTTTACGGGTATTGTTCATACTCCTGAAACGGTTAAGCAGGGTGCGGCGCTCGGACAGGTCGGAACTGTAGATAAAAAGAGTGGCCAGGGACTGGACAGTCAGGACCAGTATAAATCCAAACCAGAAAAATAATGAATACAGGTCTTTCGGGATGCTTGTCTCGAAATGCACGGTCATGTAAACCGAGCCGGCGACAAAATACAGCCAGAAAACCGTCATCGCCGCAACGGAGGATTTCTGGCGGACCCACCGGTGGTACTCGTCATCCAGCGGCGCGCGGCCCTTGACCCCGGCCAGGAACAACCCGGAAAAGCCGATCAGCGCCAGGCAGGCGAACGCCGCCTGCGAGCCGCCCAGGTTGCCGGTGGCGGTATACAGGCCGGCAAACGCCACGCAGGTGAACAGGATCACGGTCAGGTTGAACCAGGCCATTCTCTGGTAGGGGTTCATACGCGCCTCGGCAGGGAAAGAGGATAAACGTGATTATCGCCTGCCTGATTGTACGCTCGACCTGACACAATGTCAATGATATTTTACATTGGTCAAGAAAAAAATTTCAGCCTCCCTCGCTTTCACCAGTCCTTAACGCCGCCATTGTCAGGGCAAAATACAGCCAGAGCCAGCGGAAATTGAGGATGTCGATGTTGAGGCCCACGACCAGCCAGCCGGCCAGGCCGCACCAGAGCGCCAGGGCCAGGGGATCGGAACCTCCGAGCCGCCGCCGCAGCAGGAAAACCCACAGGAGGACCAGCGCGGCAAAGCCAATAAATCCGCCCTCGGCCAAGGCCCCCAGGAATGTGGAGTGGGGTTTCAGCTCCGGCATGCCCTGCGGGATTCCCAGCGCGCCGCTGTCGCGCAGACAGTCGAGCCGCTTGGGGTAGAGACCCGGCCCCACGCCCAGGAGCGGGTGAGCGCGGAACATCTCCCAGGAGGCGGTTAGCAGATACCAGTGCTGGGCGGGCAGGAACGTGAACCCGCCGGGCAGACGCGTGTAATGCGCCCCATCGCTCAGGTGCACCACGTTCTTGTAGGCGTAGAGGCTCTTGTGCGGGGCGTCGACTGCCAGGCGCAGCGAGTCGGCGGCGGCCTGCGAGGGGGTGAACAGGGCATCCGTGGTGTAGGTGAAAAATACCGCGCTGTAGAGGAACGCAGCGGCGAGGCCGGCCCAGGCCGTCCCGAGAAGAACGCGCAACGGGCGGGTCAGGCTGCCGCTGCGCAGCGAGTAAACGAGCAGCACCCCGGCGGCTGTGCCCAGCACCCCGCGCGAGTAGGTGAGGAACAGGGCCGCGGTGTGAAGCGCGGTCAGGACGGCGAGCCATCCGCGGGAGACTGGCGCGGGCCTGCCCGCGCGGGCGTTCAGATAGAGTCCCAGGCAGACAAACAGCCCGGCGTGCAGGTAGCTGAAAATGAAATTCGGGCTGTGGCCCAGGGTGCCCACCATGCGCCAGGCGCCGGAGCCCAGGTTGGGGTACCAGCGCGCCAGCGGAGTGGCGATTCCAAAATACCCCAGGGCCACGCCCGCGATCCCCACCAGCGCGTATGTCGAGGACGCGACGGCCCAGAGGCCGAGCCAGTGCGTGAGGCGTCCGCGCTCCAGGCACTCCGCGCGGAAGCCGAAATAGAGGGCCGCCAGGTAGACCTGCGCCGCGGCGGCTACGATCAAAGCCCGGCTGAGCCCGCCAGTCAGGAACGCAGTCCCGGCCGAGAGAAGGAACAGGGCCAGATAGAGAAGCACCGGCCAATCGCGGCGCAGCAGAGACGGCCACTCCCGCCGCCAGACCCAGGCGCTCAGGGCCAGCAGCAGCGGGGCGAAAAAGTCCACCGGCAGGAGATTCTCCACGCCCAGCCAGAAAGTCAGGTTGAGCGGCAGGAGGATTATGTAGGCGCTCCAGAGAATGCCGAGCAGTTTTTTCATGCGACGCCCTCCCGGGCGGATTGCGCTGCTAAAGGCCTCAATCCGGGTGGACCGCGGTGGCGGCCTCCACCCCGGCGGCCTCATCAACTCCGGCCAGGAGCAGCCCGCCCACCACGAAAAAGATCAGCAGCGTGCTCATGCCCCAGCGCTGGCTGCCGCTAAGTTGGGTCACCAGGCCCAGAAACAGCGGCCCGAGGAACGAGGTGAACTTGCCCGACAGGGCGTAGAACCCGAAGAACTCGCCCTCGCGCTCGGCCGGGGTGAATCGGGCCAACAGGGAGCGGCTGGCCGACTGGTTCGGCCCGGCGAACAGCCCGATCGCTATGGCCGCCACCCAGAACAGGGCCAGCGAGCGGGTGAGCACGGCCAGAGTCACCGCCCCGGCCAGGGCCACGTTGCTCACCTGGACCGTGGCTTTGGCCCCGGCACGGTCATCCAGCCAGCCGAACGCGAACGCACCTATACCTGCGGCCACGTTCAGCGCGATGCCGAACACGATTATCTGGCGGAAAGTCATCCCGAAAGTCCCGGCCGCGTAGATGCCGCCGAAAGCGAAGATAGTTATCAACCCGTCATTGTACAACAGCCGCGCGATCAGGAAACGCAACGCCTGGGGGTAGCGCCGCAGCCGTCCCAGTGTCGCCAGGAACCGTCCGCCCCGCGCGGCCGCTCCCGTCGCTGTTGGGGCTGGTTCGGCAGTGCGCGCCCGCCCGCGGAAAAACAGCACGAACGGCAGGCCGAAAAGCGCGAACCAGGCTGCGGTCAGAAGGTTGGTGGCGCGGATGTTGAACCCCGCCTCCGTGCTCAGGCCGAACCAGGGGTTCTCGGTGACGAACCCCACCAGGGCCAGGGCCAGGCAGCACAGGCCCCCGGCGTAGCCCAGGCCCCAGGCCCAGCCCGAGATGCGTCCGATGTTGTGCCGGTCGGCGATATCTGGCAGGAACGAGTTGTAGAACACCATCCCCTGCTCGAACCCGACATTGGCCAGGGTGAAAACGATCAGCGCGGCCAGCCAGTGGCCGGGGGTGATAAAAGTCAGCGCAGCGGTGGCCCCGATGCAGAGCAGGCTGCTCGCGGCCAGAAGCCCCCGTCGGTGCCCGCCGCGGTCGGCCCACACTCCCAGCAGCGGCGAGGCCAGGGCCACGATCAGCGCGGTGGCGGTCACCGCTCGCGACCAGAGCGCCGTCCCTGTGATCTGATCCGGGGCCATGGCCTTGGTGAAATAGGTGCTGTAAATGAATGTCACCACCAGGGTGGTGAAAGAGGAGTTGCCCCAGTCGTACAGAGCATAGAGCAACACCCGCAGCCGTTTTTCAATCAAGTGGGTCTCTCTCTTGCATAAGGGTGTGCCAGTGACGGCCGAGGTCGCGCTCGCTCAGAGCGGCGTCCAGCGGCGGCATAACCTCCAGGCTTATCTTGACCGGCCGCAGGGCCGGGTGCGCCCGGCTCATGCTGCGCCAGGCGCCGTGGATGTAGACCGGGACCACCGCTGCGCCGGTGCGCACGGCCAGAAGCCCCAGCCCGCGCTTGGGGGTGTCGGTGCGGCTGTCGAGAGAGCGCTTGCCCTCCGGGAACATGATAAGCGGCTTACCCCGCTCCAGCACCAGTTGCGAGCGCTCCAGCGACAGGGCGGTGGTGGCGAGGGTGCCGGTCTTGATCACCCGTCCGTGGTAGCAGAGCGCCGAAAGCGGGAAACGGTCCAGGATGTCGGTCACTCCCACGCTGTAGACCTCGCGCGCGATCCGCCGCGGCAGCATCCCGTACAGCACGACCCAATCCAGGTACGAGACATGGTTGGGGGCCAGGATGTAGGGCGGATCGGGGAGGTTCTCCAGGCCTTGGATCTCGGCCCGGAACAGCACTCGGCTGAACACGCGCAGCACCAGCCAGCCGAACGCGCGCAAGGCCCGTCCGAACAAGCCTCGGCCCGGGTCTGCGATCTGGTCCAGGCTCTTGATCGTCCGGGGTTTGCTGCCGACTGATTCTCCGGAGCCGTCCGCGGCCCGCTCCAGCCAGGGGC
Organism: bacterium; assembly: GCA_021372515.1. Lineage (NCBI taxonomy): Bacteria > bacterium. The sequence continues at coordinate 355 of JAJFUG010000025.1, read as the reverse complement.
GCAGGTCGCCCAGGCTGACCGCGGTGGCGGCCGCGCTCTCGCTCAGGCTGAGGCCGAAGCGCCGCTCGAACGCGGAGAGGAACTCCAGACGCGACAGCGAGTCCAGGCCCAGGTCGATCTCCAGGCTGTCGCTGTCGCGGGGCGTGTGCGGGAGTTTCAGCCAGGCGCGGGTGAACTCCAGCAGCTCATCCGTGTCGGTTTCGGCTGTGTCGCTTTCCACCGGCGCCTGGTTCTCCCGCTCCAGGCGCGCGGCGATTTCCCAGCGCCGCAGCTTGCCCAGGCGCGTGCGCGGCAGGGGCTCGCCAGAGAGCAGCACCCGGGTGACCCTCTGGTAGGAGGGCAGGGCGCGGGCGAG
>JAJFUG010000024.1 GCA_021372515.1 bacterium | reverse complement strand
CGGCCGGGCGGTGGTATTATTCCGTTGTGCCGCACCCACAGAGAACACTACTGGATGAACAAGCGGTTCCCGGACCCTGCGCGTGCATAAATTCAAGCTCTGCATCATTCTGACTCTTCTTGCACTTTCCCTTTCCGCCTGCGAACGTGCGGAAAAGCCGGAAAGCCGCACTCTCGTGTTCGAGGTCCAGTCCACGGACAGCCTCGCGGTGAGCGGCGGCTATTCGGGCGACGGCACGGTGTACCGTCTGAGCTGCCCCGGCGGGGCGTTCCTGCCCGCCTCCTCCTGGCAGGCCGAGGACTCGACCTACCGGCCCTCCTCCCTTCGCATCACGATCGACCTCCTGGGCGAGCTGATCCCCTCCCTGGAAAACCCCAACGGGTACCAGGTCCAGACCCAGTTCGAGCTGGAGGGTGGCACGATCCTGGTCGAGCACACCAACCAGGCCCAGCTCGTGGTCAGCCCGACCTCGGACAGCCTTTACGCCGTGCGCGGCGAGGGGATCGTTTCGGGAGGCTCCCTGGACGGTCAAACCATATCGGGGTTCTTTCACGAGGAAAGCACGTACCGGATAGAAATTCCGGAGAGCGGCTCGCAGCAGGCACGGATCAAGCAAATCAACTGCCGGTACGAGCTGGTGGTTGATTTCTGAGCCGCGCCGGGCGATATTGTTATTTTACGGAAATCCAGCTCATCCAAAGTTCTGCGGCAGCCCGGACATGACTCTTTCCCCCAGAAGAAAACATAGCTCCCTGCCTGTCATGACATTCCGCCACGCGGTAATGCTGGCAGTCATTTTGTTTCCTCTCCTTGGTCCGTGGGCCGGCAACCTCCGGGCGATGAGTTTCTGGCGCAAGAACGACCGCAACACCTTTATCCGCAACATCCAGTTCAATTTCAACATCCCCAGCGCGCGCGCGGTCGGGCTGGGCGGCGCCTTTGTCGCCACGGCGGATGACGCCACGGCCGGGATGGCCAATCCCGCCGGGCTGACCGTGCTCACCACGCCCGAAATCTCGATGCATTACAAGGTCAGCCGCTTCAACCACACCGAGAACGCGGGCACACAGGAAGAGCACGACCTCACGCGCCGTTTCCACAACGATGTGGGCAGCCAGAGCTACCTGTCTCTGATTTTCCCCTCCGACCGCTTCGCCGTGTCGTTCTACCGCCAGGAGCTGATCAATTTCCAGAGTTCTTTCGAGGCGCCGGGATTCGGCCAGCCGGATGCCCCGGTGCCGGCGGATTTCGAGCCGGGCAACAAGACTCTCAGTGACATCCAGGTGAACAACTGGGGCGCGGCCCTGGCATTCAAGCCCTTGCACAACCTGTCCATCGGGGTGACCAATATCGTCTCGACTCTGGAGTTCAGATTCTCGGAGCAGCTTTTCCAGCGCAGCCAGGACAACCGTCCGGTGCGCTTTTTCAGCGTCACCTCCAACTCCAGCGACACCCGTTTCAGCCTGAACGTCGGGGTCAAGTACCAGCCCGCCCAGAATCTCAGCCTGGGCGCGGTATACCGCAGCGGGCCGCGGTTCCATATCCTGAACAACATCGAGGACGTGGGGGAGAATTCCAGCAGCGCGAGTCTTAGCCAGGCCGATCAGCGCCTGGTGTTCAAGGTGCCGGATGTCTACGGTTTCGGGGCCTCGTGGCAGATTCGCGACAACCTGTCCCTCTCGGCCGACATTGTCCGGGTGGAATACGCCGACCTGATCGCCGGGTTGGACCGCAACCTGAACGAGGACGACATCGCGGTGTACCAGGAGGATTTCCCCTATGCCCGGTTCGTGGACGGTGACGGGAAACAGGACCTGGTGCTCAAGGATGCGACCGAGTTCCATCTGGGAGTGGAATACTCGCTCTTCATGGACCGCTGGCAGATGCCGCTGCGGCTTGGTTTTTTCACCGACCCGTCACACACCGTGTACACCACGGTGAACGACGAGGCGCTCAAGCGCCTGTTCCCCCGCGGACGGGATGACCGCCACGTGACTTTCGGCACCGGGGCGGTGCTGAGCAACAAGATTCAGATCGACGCGGCGGTAAACATTTCGCGCAACATCACCGAGGCCCTGCTTTCCGCCGTGTTTCGCTTTTAGGACTGACCATGCCCCCCCTTTTCCGCATAAAGAGTCTTCTGCCAGTCCTGGTCCTGCTGTTCGGGCAGGCCACATCCGGCCGTCTGGCGGCCCAGGACACCTGGTATGCCGCCTATGGCCGCGCCATGGACGATATCGCGGCCGGGCGCTGGCAGGAGGCCGTGCAGAACCTGGACGCCGCCCTGCAATTGAAACCCGGGCCAGAGGTCAATGCCCGCACCTACGGCAATTGGCGCCCGGATTACCTTCCCCACTACTACCTGGGACTGGCCTGGTTCAACCTCGGTCAGTACGAGAAAGCCCAGGCCGAGTTCAACCTATCACTCCAGGCTGGAGCGATCCTGCACGCGCCCGAGCTGCATGAGGCTCTGCTCGGCTACATGCGCTCGGTCGAGGACCGTCTGGAAAGCGGCCGGCAGGAGAAACAGAACCAGGAGCACGTGAACGCCGAGATTACGCGCGCCCTGGAATTCGAGCGCCAGGGCGACCTGGATGAGGCCAGGAACAGGCTGGAAACAGCCATGAACCTGGACCCGGAAAACGAGACGGTCAAGGAGCACCTGCGCCGGGTGACGGACTCGATCCATCTGCGGGATGAGCAGGCCCGCCAGCAGCAGGTGGACCGTCTTCTGAACGGCGCCGTGCGTTCCCTTGAGAAAGGGGCGCTGGAGGCGGCCCGCGACTCCGCCGAGCGTGCCTTGGCGCTTGCCCCGCTGGACGCGCGTATCCTCAACGTATTGGAGAAAGTGGAGCAGCGCAGCCGCCAGCTATCCGCGGCCGAGGACGACCGACTTCTCGCCGCTGACAGCCTTCTGGCCCGGGGCCGGCGGACCCTGGAGCAGGGCCGTCTGACCGAGGCCGGGCGTGACCTCAGGCGCGCGCTGCAGCTCGATCCGCGCAACCGTCAGGCCCGCGAATACTCCCTCCGGGTGGACAGCCTGATCGCGGCACAGGCCCGCTCCCAGCGACAGGGGGAGCTGATCCGGGAGGCCTCCCTCCTGCTGGATCGCGATTCTCTCATCTTCGCCCGCGACCGTCTGATACGCGCCCGTGAGCTGGGCCCCGACCCGCTGGTGGACAGCCTGATGAGCCGGGTCGAGCAGCGCCTGGCCGAGCGTGAGAGGCTCAGCCGCGAGCGCGAGGCCCCCCAGCTGGTGCTCAACCTTCCCTCCGATTCGACCCGGCGGTTCACCCG
>JAJFUG010000023.1 GCA_021372515.1 bacterium | reverse complement strand
CCAAGCCGGAGGATGAGGACACGTTCCTTCTGGGGGCCGACCTGGTGGGCCAGTTGCGCAGGAAAGCGCAGATCATGCGCGCGCACTGGCTGGATGTGCAGGACTGGATCGCCCCGCCGCTCAAGTGACCGGGCCTTGCCTGATGACAAAAAAAAGGGGCACGCCACGAAGACGTGCCCCTTTTCCTTTGCCCGGTTCTTAACCCTGCCGACTACTGTTCCTGGTACACCCGCACATAATCCACGTACATGCGCTGGGGGAACACGCTCTCATCCATGCCCTGCGCCGCGCCCCAGGCGCCGCCCACCGCGATGTTGAGGATCAGGTACTGCTCGTTGTCGAAAGGCCAGGAATCGACCCCGCCCCCATCGTTGGGAAAAGTGAAATATTTCCGGCCATCCACCAGGAAATCGATCTTCGTGCTGTCGCGCTCGATGGCGTAGACATGGAAATCCGCGTACGGGGCCTTGATCTCGGTCTTGTCGCCGTTCTTCACTTTCTGTGTGCGGATCGACTTGGGCGTGTGTGCGGTGCCGTAGATATTGTCCGGCTCGAAACCCACGTTCTCCATGATATCGATCTCGCCGCAGGCCGGGTAGCCCACCTGGTCGATATTCTCGCCCAGGGTCCAGATCGCGGGCCAGAGGCCGCGTCCGGTGGGGAGCTTGGCCCGCACCTCGATCCGGCCGTAGCCCCAGGCTGCCTTGTTGTGGGTGATCAGGCTGGCCGAGGTGTACTCTGAATTTTTGCGGGTTGCGCGCCAGTCATCCGTGGCCGTGGAATCGTAGGCCGGGTTGGCGAACTCCTCTTTCCGGGCCACCAGCACCAGGCAACCATCCTCCACGAACGAGTTCTCGGCGCGGCCGCGGGTGTAGTACTGAAGTTCCTCGTTGCGGACAAATCCCTCCTCGTAATCCCAGCGCGTGCTGTCTGGGCGCCCAGGCGTGTCGAACTCCTCGGACCAGACCAGCTTCATTTCCGCCGCCTGCAGCAGTCCGCAGGACAGCAGGAGAAACAGGACCATCGCTTTCATGCTCGCCTCTCCCCGCTCGTGAATGTTGAACCCGTTCGAGTAAGTTGCCGGACAGCGCCTGCACTCTGCCACCGGTATCCGCGCTTACAGACTGATCCTGACCGTATTGCCGTTGTCGTGGCGCAGGCGCAGCAGGCCGCCCCCGCCGGGAAGGCCGCTCCAGGTCCAGCCCTCGGCCTTAGAGTCGCCGCGCTCCTTGAGGGAAGCCCCCTCCACAGTGACCGCTTTGGGCTTGCGGCGCAGGCGGATGAGTTCCCCGGACTGCGGGTCGAAAGTCCGGTAGGCCACGGACTGCGGGCCGTAGCTCACGCTCTGCACCACGGAGCCGGAGCGCAGGATATGGTCCTGGTCCGCCGGGGCCCACTGCGGCACCGCGGCCAGCCCGGCCAGGAAATGACGGATGTAGTCGCCGTAGCCGTCCGAGAACCAGGACGAGGACCAGCCCGGCCCGACCCAGACATAGCCGTTGTCCTCGCAACAGTAGGTGGCGAAATTGAAGAAATGATAGGCCTCGTCCCGGTAGCGCGTCTCGCCCGTTTTCTCATAGTACAGGGCGCAAACAGAAGCATAGCGCGCGGTGTGGCTACCCATGGGCGAGTAGCACCAGGTCTGCTCCTTGATCCCCTCCAGGCTGTCGCCGAAAGCGCTGGCCACCCAGCCGAGCAGGTACGCCACATCCCGTCGCCAGAAACGGTCGGACTCCGGGTGCTGGAGAATGTAGCGGGCGGTCTCCATCGGGGTCACCTGCACGCGGTTCTCGCGCTGGGGGTCGCTGGGGATGTCCTCGAAATAGCCGTTCCAGATACAGGTCTTGATGGGGCCGTTCTTGGCGAACAGCCAGTCCCAGGCCAGGGCGCGCGCCCGGGAGTAGGCCTGGCTGCGCTCCTCGGACAATCCGATCCGCGTGTCCAGGCGCAGAAGCTCATCGAACAGGCGCACCGGCTCGATCACGTTGGAGCAGTACTCATCCACCACGGCTCCGGTGCGGGCGTTGACCCGGAACGGCCAGGGCGAGCGGCAGTCGTAGTCCACGGCGAAACGGGCCGTGTCCGCGCTCACGGCGCGGACTTTCCCGGCCAGGACATCCGCGCAGTCCAGGGCGGCTGCCAGGAACCGCTCCTCCCCGGTGACCTGCCAGAACCGGAGGTAGCCCACTCCCAGCTCGCCCACCTTGTCCGGCTCGATGCAGTGAAGGCCGTCGCCGCGGCGCTCAATCTCCCAGCGGGTGCCGCCCTGGTAGACCGGGCTGCGCGGGTCGGAGCTTGCGTAGGGGCAGTTCGGCCAGGGCCAGCCGGCGGGCGTGGTGCCATGCTTCAGCACGTGGTCCAGGCACTCGCGCACCAGGGGCAGACAGGAGCTGTCGCCCGAGAACGTGCGCCAGTCCAGGGCCAGGCTCTGGACAAACCCGGCGAACGTGCAGGCCGGGTTGTGGGTCCAGTCCAGCCCGGTGGTGCCTTTGTCGTAGTCCGGCGACTGCGCGGGGCCGCTGAACTCGGGGTGCACGAAATAGAGCTTGAGGCCGGAGGTGGGCTCCACCGGCACGCGCTTGAGGAGGAAGTCCACGGCCAGGCCGCAGACATGCGCGTAGGCCGCCCCGGGCGTGCCCGGCTGGTACCAGGCCAGGGTGTGACCCTGGCTGTCGAAAATCAGCTCGTGCGGCAGGAACGTGGCTTTGGCAGGCTCGGCGTGGGCCAGGGCGGCTTGCAGGAACAGGAATGCGAAAACGGCAAGTATGCGTCCCATCTGCCGCCGCTCCTTCCGGGGGTTTAAGGAGTGCTGTCTCAGAAACAATAAAACCGCCACCGGAACAAGTCTGATAGCAGTTTTCCATACGTAACACACCCCGCCCGCCTCAAGGCGGGCACCCCTCTCGAGAGGGGATTTTTACTGCCACATCCAGTGATTCGCAGACAGGTTGGAAATTGGTGCTTTTTATTCCCCTCTAAAAAGAGGGGTGGCGGCGCAGCCGACGGGGTGTGTGGAACTGAGCAAAAAGTGAGACTACAAGAACATCATTACGCTATTTTTACAATTAAGAAGTATTCATATTATTATATTGACAGCATTTTTTGTATTTTTTCCCTGAGCCACAAGGGCATGGTTTGTTTCTATTTAGGCTTTCTCGTATTGTCCCATCCTGTACTTTGTCATATGTAGTAACATCCGGATATTCTTCTTCGATGATTTTGCTTTTTTTGACATATGATTTAAGCTTAAAATCATCCATTAATTGTCTGGTGCTTTCTTGTTGCTCATTTGTCCAATTGGATGCATCAAGATAAAGCAGGTCTTCTGATCTTTCATCAATGTGTTCTCCCGATTCTGTAGCAATACCTATAATATTTTTTGAATCAGGTATCCGCATTTTTGCAATATAAGAAAAAGCTTTTAGCAGCGCTTTCCTTTGTTCTCTATACTCCTTATCTTCTATATCTTCCTTCCTGGGGTATAACATAAACACATATGTGGTCCCAGAGTTACGCTTATCACCAGACAAACAGTAACGTGTGGCTTGCTTATCAGAAGGCGTTTTGTTCAAGAGATCGATAAATGCTTTTGACAAAGCCCGTCGACTTAGTCTCGATTCTTTTGCGAGAAGTCTAAGGATTCTCTCAGTTGATAGTATTCCAGAAGGTTCTGCAAAATATTGTGTGCCATCGAATGCATGATTACTTGATCTGTCTATAAGATCATCCCAAAAATAACTTATAGTATCTTCTTCTTGCTGCTTTCTAAATGTATCACTATGTATAAAGCCAAACCAAAGTCCTTCAGGAAAATCCACTAAATTCACACTCGGTGGCAGATCAAAACCATGCATACCGTCTCTATCAATATTAGCAAGATAGTGTGCTAATAAATCTTCTTCGCCCGCCGCTATAACTATTTTATCCGACCTAAACAGCTGTTCTTTTTTTGTTAAATATGAGGTAAAATCAGCAATAGTATCGAGCTTGCCTAATATAGCGTTTAACGTAATGTCGTCCAGAATATGCACAAAAGTCTTCGATTTATCATAATCACCTATAAAGAAAGGCTTAGCAACATTTTGAATCCCATCCAAATCGGATCGTATCATTAAACTTCCGCTACCTCCCAAATCCTTAGCACATCTCCTTGCCACATCATGGGCTACAACAATTAGTGAAATATTTGCATCTCCGATATCCGGTAGCAAAAATGGCAATTTGTCTTTTGCTTTTCTATCCGTAAAAATTCTTTCTGGGAAATTCTTTATCCAACGTTCTGCTCCCCAAGCCTGATACACTGATTTCTCAATAGCTCTTTTATACCAGCGGCTCCAATCCTTTGATAGACAATCAGTTTCCGGGAATTTACAATATTTATCTGAAAAAATGATTATGTGGTTATCAAAAACGACCAACAAATCACACAATTCCTTCCCTGGACTTTTAAACAATCCAGGATAACTCCACATAGACAAAAATGTTTTATTGCATAAATATTGCAAATATCTTTCAGCCTCAGTCACCCCTTCGTTATGTTGAAATACTTTTCCCATATGATTTTATATCACCTTATTTCATCATATAATCTTTAAAAATGCGAACCCTACACCTCCTCAAACGCCAGCTTGTGCAGCACCAGGAACGGCAACAGCCCGCAGAGCGCCGAGATGACAAACAGCCAGGTCAGGCCCAGCCACTCCATCACGTAGCCGCCCAGAAGCACGTTGCTCTGGTCCATCAGGTTCTTGAACGAGACCGCCGTGGCAAAGGCGAATGTCTCCACCCCGCGTATCTTGCACATGGCCGTGGCCACGGTCAAAAGCGCGATGCTGCTCCAGGCGTTGAAAAACCCGCCGAGGAAATACAGCCCGTGCCCGTTCCAGGTCTGTATCCCCAGGCACGATATCTCCACCAGCGACCAGCCGATCAGCGAGGCCACGAACACCGGCCGCATCCCGAACCGCCGCCGCGCCAGGGGGAACGCCCCGATCCCGGCCAGGATACCCACATAGTAGGCCGTGGTGATCGCCCCCAGGAACTCGCCGCTGAACCGCTCCTCCAGCACCGGGTCGAAAAAGGTGGAGGTGTCCACCCCGAAGGCGACCAGGAACAGCAGGGCGAAAAGCCAGAAAAAGGCCGGGGTGCGTATCTGCCCCAGGCGCTGGCTGAAAGTGAGGGCCGCCTCGGGCTGAACCTCTGCCGTTTCCGGCTCGCCCGCGGCCTGCCCCGCCTCGACATAACGTTTGCGGTAGAGGAACACCGGCAGGAGCACGGCCAGGGAGGCCAGCGAGAACACATAATAAATCTGGGTGAACGCGGCCGTGCTCTCGGTGATCATCCCGCCGGCCCAGTTGGCGCAGAGCATCCCCCCGCCGAACCGGGCGGCGTAGACTATGCTCTGGATCAGGCTGCGGTTTTTCGCATGGCTCACCGACACGATCATCCCGTCGATCAGCACATCCAGCAGAGCGATCGCCACCACCTTGAGGCTCACCCCGGCGATCATCGCGGCCTGGGTCTGCGCCCGTGCGATCAGCAGCCAGCCGCCCGCCGAGCAGAGGACTCCCAGGCCCAGGGCGACCCGCGTGCTGAACCGCCGCCAGAAATCGGCGACAAAGCCCAGCACCGGCTTGAGCAGGATGAACCACATCCCGCCCAGGAACAGGGTCTGCGCCACCTGGGACGGGCTGAACTGCATCACCTTGCTCAGGTACACGTTCAGGATGAACGGGACTTCGGTAACGCCTTCGAGCAGGTAAACCGCGGCGAACAGGACGTACAACCGGGCCATCGGGAACCTCGGCTTTCGGTTATACTGAGCAGGAAGGGGAATCAGGCGCTTTAGACCGGCCTGATCCCATTAGGGGGTCAAAAACTATTGCATCTAATGCAGGGGCGCACCCGCGTGTGCGCCCGGGCGGACACATGGGCCCGCCCCTACAGGTCTTTATAAGAGAATCAATCGGACATTGTTGTCAAATCACCACACAACCTGCCTATTTCAAACAAACACCACTTCGCAGACCCTTCACCTCAGACCAGCACGCCGCGCTCGGAGCGGGCGATGAAATCGTTGAAAATCTTGATCTCCGGGAGCTGTTTCAGCTCGGTGCGCGCGATTTCCAAGGCCTGCGAGATGTTGTACTGGCTGCGGAAGAATATCTTGTAGGCGCGCTTGAGCTCCAGGCGCACCTCCTCGCTGAACCCGCGGCGCTGAAGGCCCACGGTGTTCAGGCCGTTGAGCATGATCGGGTTGCCCACGGCCATCACGTAGGGCGGCACATCCTTGGGCACCCGGCTGCCCCCACCGATGAAGCTATGCACACCCACGTGCACGAACTGGTGGATGCAGGTCAGGCCGCTGATTATGGCGAAGTCGCCGATCGTGACATGCCCGGCCATGTTGACCGCATTGGAGAGGATCACGTTGTCGCCCACATTACAATCGTGCGCCACGTGCGAATAGGCCATGATCAGGCAGTCGCTGCCCACATGGGTGGCGCAGCCCTCGGTGGTGGCGCGGTTCAGGGTGGCGAACTCGCGGATCGTGGTGCGGTCGGCGATTTCGAGATAGGTCGGCTGGCCGGTGTACTTGAGGTCCTGGCTGTCGGCGCCCAGGGCGGCCCCGTTCCAGAGACGGCAATCCCGTCCGATGGTGGTGTTCTTGTAGATGAAGACGTGCGGTCCGAGCACTGTGCCCGGGCCGATCTTCACGTTCGGGCCGATCACCGTATAAGGACCGACCTCCACGTCCCCGGCGATCTCTGCCGAGGGATCGATTATCGCGGTTGGATGAATGGCCAATTTTCTTTCCTCGCGGCAGGCCCCTGACTCAGGGGCCGAATTCACAATCCAGTCCGGGCTTTGCCGGCGCTGATAAGCATTCTGTTTCCTCTTGTGCAGCTTACTGTCTGCAAAACAGCCACCTTCCACTCAGACACCCGTATCCGGCAGACGGTCACGGTCGACGACCATGGCGGTCATCTCGGCCTCGGCCACCAGGTCATCGCCCACGTAGCTGCGTCCGTACATCTTGCAGATACGGTGGCGGAACTTGATCATCTCCACTTCCATCCTGAGCTGATCCCCCGGGAAAACCGGCTTGCGGAACTTGATCTGGTCCAGGCTCATGAAATACATCACCTTGTTCTCCGGCTCCGGGACGCTGTTCATCAGCAGCAGCCCGCCAGTCTGACCCATGGCCTCGATGATCAGCACCCCCGGCATGATCGGGTGTCCGGGGAAATGCCCCTGGAAGAAGTGCTCGTTCATCGAGACGTTTTTCAGGCCCACGACCCGCTTCTCAGCCTCGAAATGCAGGATCCGGTCCACCAGCAGGAACGGGTAGCGGTGCGGTATCTTGGCCATGATCTCCTTGATCCCCATGACCATCCCGCGGATATCACCCGGAGGCATATCCGAACCGGCCCGCCCGATGAGCTGACGGCCCTCCGCCGGGACAGAGATGTCCTCCACGGCCGCGGCCTGGTCCTGGCGGGCCAGGTGCTCGCGCAGTTTGCGCACCAGGGATATGTTGGTCGGGTGCCCGCTCTTGGAGGCGATGATATGCGCCTGGATCGGCATCCCCAGCAGGAACACATCCCCCAGCAGATCGAGAATCTTGTGGCGGACCAGCTCCTTGGGGGAGCGCAGCGGATCGTCGTTGAGGATGCGGTCCTTGTCGATCACCACCGCGTTGTCCAAGCTCCCGCCCTTGATCAGTCCTGCTTTCTTCAGCCCCTCGATGTCGTCCAGGAAAGCGAAGGTGCGGGCGATGGAGATGTACTTGCGGAAATTCTCGGGCGTGATCTCTATGGAATCGAACTGGCAGCCGACTATGGGGTTGGGGTACTCGATGTGGAAACTGATCTTGAGGCTGTCGCTGGGCAGGAGCAGGAAATGCACGCCGTTCTCCTCGAAGGTGAGCGGCTCGGTGAGGACCGCCACTTTCCGGGCCGCCTCCTGCTCGACCACCCCGGCGCTTTCCAGGGCCGTGACAAACACATGCGAACTGCCGTCCCCCACCGGGGTCTCGATCCCGTCCAGCTCGATGCGCAGGTTGTCGATCCCCAGCCCGGCCACCGCGGCCAGCACGTGCTCCACCGTATAGACCTTGGCGCCGTTGCTGGAGATAGTGGTGCCGCGGTTGACACTGCTCACATTCTCGACACGGGCCGGAATGACCGGCTGGTTTTCCATGTCCGTGCGGATAAACACTACGCCGGTGTTTACCTCGGCAGGGCAGAACTTGACAGTCGTGTGCACACCCGTGTGTATCCCGATTCCAGAACAACTGACAGGCCGGGCTATGGTCTTCTGCTTCACCAACCTCTCCTTATCCGTTAGAAGCCTTATAGAAAGGCAATCTCTGCTATTTTCTGAACCAGCAAGCGCATCCATTTAGCACCTGCCTACAACTCGGCCTCCCGAGCCAAAGGCCCTGGAGGCTCCGTTATCAACGCCACGGCTGAAAAACAAGGCTCAACTGGATTTGGAACCGTTTTCGAGACGGCGGACCCGTTCCAGTAAGCCCTTGACAGTATCAATCATCTGCGGCAATCGTGAAATCAGAGCCTGCGAACGTAAGGACTCGTGGTGCGGACGAGCGGGATAACCCGAGACCTCGGCATCCACCGGTATGCTCTTTGTAACGCCTGCCTGAGCGCCCACCTTGACCCGGTCGCCGATCCGCAGGTGGCCGCCCACCCCGGCCTGTCCGGCCAGGATCACACTCCGCCCGACCTTGGTCGAGCCACTCACGCCCACCTGGGCCACCACCAGGGTGTTGTCCCCTATTTCCACGTTGTGCGCGATATGCACCAAGTTGTCGAACTTAACCCCGTTGCCGATCCGGGTCGGGGCCAGGGTGCCGCGGTCGATCGTGGTGTTGGCCCCCACCTCGACATCATCGCCCAGCACCAGACCGCTCACCTGGGGCACTTTCTGCTGCACGCCGCGACGGTCGCAGACAAACCCAAACCCGTCCCCGCCCAGCACGCACCCGCTCTGCAGGAGGCAGCGCTGTCCCACTGTGACATGGTCCAGGACAGTCACACCCGGCATCAGACGGGTCTGGGCGCCGATCCGCGAATACTCGCCCACGTAGCTGCGGGCCTGCAGGATGCTGCCCTCGCCGATATGGGCATTCGGCTCCACCACCACCAGCGGGCCGATATACACCCCGGCCTCTATAGTTGCGCTCGGGTCGACCACCGCGGTGGGATGGATCCCGGGAACGAAATTGCGGCTCTGCGGATAGAACAGCTCCACGGTGTGGAGAAAACTCATGTACGGGTTGTCGACCAGCAGATAGTTCCGCTTGTCCGGCACATGCCCGTTGTTCTCGCTTATTATCACCGCGGCGGCGTTGGTGCTTCCGAGGCGGCTCAGGTATTTGGGGTTGGCCAGGAACGAAATGTCCCCGTCGCGGGCTTCCTCCAGACCAGCCACTCCCGATATCTCAACGTTCGGGTTACCTCTGACCTTGCCGTTCACTTTTTCGGCTATCTCACCCAAACAGTACTTTGGCAACTTTGGTACTCCTGTCTCAGCGCGCTTTCTGGTCCGTCTGCATGTTCAGCGCCTCCATCACCTGGTCGGTGATGTTGTACTCCTGATCAACGTACAAAAGCACTGAAGAGTCGAAAATCGCGGTGAAGCCAAGCTGACTCCCCTTCTCGCTTATCGCCCGGTTGACCCGCTCCAGCACCGACTGGCTAAGCTCCGCGTTGCGGCGTTTGAGAAGGCCGCTGTCCCCGTAAATCCGGCGATAGAACCCCACCACTTCCTTTTTTCCCTGCTCGGCTTTCCGCAGAAGACGCTTCAGTTCATCTTTCTGCGCCACCGTATCGGCTTTGACGGTAGAGGTGTCGGTCCCTTCCCGCAACGCTTTCTGCAAGGCGAGAAACGCCTTCTCGGCCGTGTCAACGGAATCCAGGACAGACTTGAGCGACTGCTGACGGTCGTAGAACTGCTGATCCCAGATCGAATTTTCCTTGTCCAGGATTTTCTGCACCTCTTTGACTGCCGGCAGGTCTCTCAGGATACGCTGGTCCTCCACAAAGCCGAATTTGGCCTCCTGGGCGACCAACTGTCCCTGTGCTGCTAACATAAGTAATAATAATACTAACTTTCTGCTCATATGGAAAGTTTTTTCTGTTTAACGACGAGGTGCCGAACCTGTCGTTGTGCTCCTGCCTGCTCCGGACTTTGCACCGGAAGGAGAAACATCCACACCCGTCTTCAGAACCTTGAGCACTTCCTCGGTCAGGTCCAGCCCTTCCTTGGCGTAGAGCAGACCCTGGGCGTTGAAGATCATGGTATAATTGTCACGCTGGCCCAGTATCTCGATGGCCCGGTTCACCTTGTCGTAGATCGGGGACAGCAGCTCCATCTTGCGCTTCTCGGCCTTGCCCTCGGGTCCGAACACATCCTGGTAGAACTTGACCGCTTCCTGGTTCTTCTTCAGTATCTCATCCTGCTTCTCGCGCTGCTTTTCCGGGCTGTAGAGCATCGATTTCTGCTTGAAATCCTCGCGCATGTCATCCAGTGCCTTCTGGTACTCGTTGAGCTGCGCCTGCCAGCTTTCGACTTCTTTCTCGTAGGTCTTGGCCGCGTCATCCGCCTCCGGGAAATTCTGGATCAGAGCCTCGACCTGCACGAAACCGAACTTGGCATCCTGCGCGAACGCAGCGGCCGAAAGACAGAGCACGGCGGCAATGGAGAGAATAATCGTACGCAAAAGCCTACCTCCGAATTGGGTTTATCGTTCCAACAGAATCTGTGTTGTTTTTCCAGACGAACAATCTGTCATATTTACCCTGCAATTACAATATTATTGTCGAATCAGTAGAACCGTCCGAAGCGGAAATGCGGCTGCCAGCCACCTTTAACGGGAATCCCGTAGGCATCGGTCCGGTCGAAGCCGTAGCCCAGCTCCAGGCCCAGCGGCCCCATCGGGGTCTCGAGCCGCACACCGAAACCCGCGCTGCGCCTCAGCTTGGACAGGTCCATGTCCGAAAGCTCGCTCCATACATTGCCCGCTTCCGCGAAGATCACACCGTAGACCATCTTGGTGATCTCGATCTCCTCCTCAGCCGTCACCACCAGGAACGCCCGTCCGCGCTTGTACTGCACGCCTCCCACGCCCACGCTGCGGTCATCGTAGCCTCGCAGGTGGATATCCGTGTCGCGGCCGTAGCCCGTGCCGCCCAGCACGTACATCTCGCGGAAATCGAGCAGCGGGCTTTTCGACCCGCCGAACGGGTTGACCACCCCACAGTTGGCTTTCAACCCCAGGGTGGCTTTCTCGGCTACGGTGGGGATATACCAGCGGGTGTCGATCCCGTATTTCTGATAGCCGATGTTGCCGCCGAAAGGCCCGCCGCTGAACTCGGCATCCAGCGAATGATAGGTCCCGTCCTTGGGGTGCTGGATGTTGAAGCGCGTATCCCGGGTCAGAGTCAGGGATACCTTGCTCGAGGTCTGCGGGTAATCGCCTGTGTTCACCCCAAGGTAGTTCATGATCGTGGTGCTGTCGCCCCGGATGTCGATCGCCTGGAGCGAATAGCCCGTGTAGATCCGCACGTTGTCGAACGGTGTCGGGAAGCCGAAGCGCGTGTAGAATCCCTTGTACAGGTCCTGGTAAGGGTCGTTCTGGTAGCGGCGCCGCATGTTGAAGATTCCGACGTCGAACGAGACCGGACTATTCAAGAAATACGGGTCCATGTAGCTCAGGTCCACGTTGTTCATGCGGCTGCCGATCTCCAGACGCAGCTGCACGCTCTTGCCCCGTCCGAACAGGTTGCTCTGGGTCAGGTCCAGGAAACCGGTCATGCCGTAGCCGCCGCCGAAGCCGGCCCCGAAATTGGCGCTGCCGGTGTGCTTTTCCTTGACCTTGAACACCAGGTCCACCTCGTTGGTCTCGGCCACCGGGCGCGGCTCCACGCCGATATCCTGCTCGAAGAACCCGCTGTTGACCAGGTTCTGGTAGCTGGCCTTGACCAATGGCTGGCGGAACAGGTCGCTGGGATAGACCATCACCCGGCGGCGGATCACATCCTCGAACGTGCTCTCGTTGCCGCGGATGATGATCTTGCGCACCGTGGCCGGCTCGCCCTCCTGCAGCACCAGGTTCACGTTGATCGTGCTGTCCTTGTACTCGCGCAGCGGCTGGGTCTGAAGGTAGATGTAGCCCTCATCTCCATACAATTCCTGGACTTTCTGGATGCTCTCCTTGAACTTGTCCTCGTTGAAAACGCTGCCCTCTTTCAGGGTGAAAGCGTTCTTGACCGCATCGTCCGGGAAATGGCTGTTCCCGGTGACATCCAGCTTGCCCAGGAAAAATTTGTTCCCCTCATCCACGCTGACACGGATGACCACGTCGCGGCTGCCTTCCTTGAACTCCATCTTGTGGCCCATGATCTGGGCGTTGACGAAGCCGTTCTTGCGGTAGAACTCGGGCAGCTTCTCGCTCATGTCCTTCTGGAACTTCTCGTCCTCGTAGCCGCCCCCGCGCCAGAACTTGAGCCAGGATTTCTCCTTGGTCTTCAGCGCCCCCTTGAGTTTGGCCGCGGGGAAATTATGGTTGCCTTCGAAATCGATGCTCCTGATCCGAATCTTCTGGCCGTCCTCGATCTTCAGCGTCAGCTCGATCCGTCCCGCCGACTTGGTGTCATCGGTCACTGGCTCGACCTTGGTGTTGTAATAGCCTTTCTTCTCGTACAGACCGATGACCTTGTTGACGGATTCCTGGAGCTTGGAGGGCGAGTAGAGGCCGCCGATGCGCAACGGCACGGCGTCCTTGATGTCCTGCTCCTTGATTTTCTTGTTACCCTTGAATTCCAGGCGCGAGACGATCGGGTTCTCTTTCACCTTGATCGTCAGCTTGAGGCCGCCGGGCGCCTGTTCGGACAGGATTTTTATGTCCGAATAGAGGCCCTGTTCCCAGAGGCTTTTGATCGCCCGCCGGATGTTGAAGATGGAATAGGTGTCGCCCACGTTGAGCTGGGCCTGGCTCAGCACGCGGCGGTTGGCCACGCGGTCGTTGCCCTCCACCGTCACATCCACGATCTTCTGTTCCTCCTGCTGGGCGAAAACAGTCCCCACGCCCAGATGTCCCGTATGGGGAACCAGGAGAAAGAAAAACGCAAGGGCCAGGAATTTAGAGGCCAGAAGCTTCGCAGGCATTTTCTTGAGATACGGAATTAAAAGGCTGGCTCTGTGATGAGTGGCTCTCTGTCGTATCCGGTGCTTTTCCAGGGTCATTTTTTCTTTTCTTGCGAGAGGATTGAAGGCATTGAGCTTTCACCGGCTACGAATTTCTCGCCGCTCCAGCACACGGTGACACAGTCTGAGGTGAAAAGGCCTTACGTAATATCACCCTGCGGCCCTGATGCTTCGCCCGTATCGACAGGAACATCAGGGCCGCAGGGTTGCCGTTGCATCCGGGGGACCGGCCCGGATTTCAGACTCAGGATCGGTTTCCGCCGGGACAGGGGTCCTAACGGGAGGAGGTTCTCACCCCCGGCTCCTCCAGCATCGAGCCGGAGACCGTGAACTCCAGCTTCTCCTCCGTCTCGTTGGCCGAGATCCGGATAATATCGCCAGGCTTGAAAGCGTTGCTCAGGAACTTCTCCGACAGGGCATCCTCCAGGTAGCGCTGGATGGCCCGGCGCAGCGGCCTGGCGCCGAACTCCTGATTGTAGCCCTTCTCGGCCAGCAAAGCCTTGGCCTGGTCGGTCAGCTCGATGGAATAGGCCCGCTCGTTCAAACGGTTTTGCAGGTCCGCCACGAAAATATCGACGATCTTCTTGATGTCCTCGATCGAGAGCGGGTGGAACACGATGATCTCATCCAGGCGGTTGATGAACTCGGGGTTGAACACCTTGTTCACTTCGCCCTTGATCTTGCCGGCGATACGGTCGTAGTCGGCATTCATGTCATCCGAGCGGTGGAAACCCACCGAGCCGCTCTTGATCTCGCGGGCGCCCACGTTGCTGGTCATGATCACCACGGTGTTCTTGAAATTGATCTTGCGCCCGTAGTTGTCGGTCAGAGTCCCGTCATCCAGTATCTGCAGCAGGATGTTGAACACATCCGGGTGCGCTTTTTCGATCTCGTCGAACAGCACCACCGAGTAGGGTTTCAGGCGAACTTCCTTGGTCAGGGAGCCGCTGTCCTCGTAACCCACGTATCCCGGAGGCGCGCCCAGCAGGCGCGAAACCGAGAACTTTTCCATGTACTCGCTCATGTCCACCTGGATCAGGGCGTTCTTGTCGGCGAACAGGAACTCGGCCAGGGCGCGCCCCAGCTCGGTCTTGCCCACACCGGTCGGGCCGCAGAAAATGAAAGAGCCGATGGGGCGCCGAGGGTCCTTGAGCCCGGCGCGGGCCCGGCGGATGGCCCGGCTGATCGCCTCTACCGCCTCGTCCTGGCCCACCACGCGCCTGCGCAACTCGTCCTCCATCTTGAGCAGGCGGCTGGTCTCGTTCTCACTCAGGCGCACCACCGGAATGCCGGTCCAGCGCGAGACGATGAACGCCACGTCCTCGCTCTCCAGCGTGGCGGAGTAGCCACTCTGCGGGCCGACGCCCTGGGTCTCCTCCTCGATCTTCTTACGCAGCTCGTGCTCGCGGTCGCGCAGCTTGGCCGCCACCTCGTACTCCTGCTGGCTGATCGCCTTTTCCTTCTCGCGCACCACGCGCTTCAGCTCTTCCTCGAACTCCAGCACCTTGCGCGGCGGGGCCTGGGAGGCCAAGCTCTTGCGAGCGGCGGCCTCATCCAGCACGTCGATAGCCTTGTCGGGCAGGAAACGGTCGGTGATGTAGCGCTCCGACAGCTTCACCGCGTCGACCATCGCCTCGCGGCTGATCTTGATGTTGTGGTGCTTCTCGTAGCTTTCGCGCAGGCCCTCGATGATCTGGATCGTCTCCTCGATCGTGGGCGGCTCGACCATCACGGTCTGGAACCTTCGCTCGAAAGCCCCGTCCTTCTCGATGTACTTGCGGTACTCGTTGAGCGTGGTGGCCCCCACGCACTGGAGTTCGCCGCGGGCCAGGGCCGGCTTGAGCATGTTCGAAGCGTCGATCGCGCCCTCGGCCGCACCGGCCCCGATCAGGGTGTGCAGCTCGTCGATGAACAGGATCACGGTGCGGTTTTTCTGTATCTCGTTGATCACGCCCTTGAGCCGCTCCTCGAACTGGCCGCGGTACTTGGTGCCGGCGATGATCGCGGCCATGTCCAGGGCCAGCACGCGGTACTCGCGCAGGCTGGGCGGAACCTCGCTCTTGATGATGCGCTGGGCCAGGCCCTCCACGATGGCGGTCTTGCCCACGCCCGGCTCGCCGATCAGCACCGGGTTGTTCTTCTTGCGCCGGCTGAGGATTTCGATCACACGCTCGATCTCGCTGGCGCGGCCGATGGTCGGGTCCAGCTTGCCGTCGCGGGCCAGCTCGGTCAGGTCACGGCAAAAATGGTCCAGGGCCGGGGTCTTGGTTTTCTTGCCCAGCTTGGAATCCGGGTCCGGCGACACCGGGCCGCTGCCCAGCGACTCGGAGCCGCTCTCGGAGGCCTCGAAGCTTTCGCCGCCCAGGAGCTTCAGGGTCTCCTGGCGCACTATGTCGGCGTTGACGCCCAGGGCCGAAAGGACCTTGGCCGCCATGCCGCTTTCCTCGCGCAGAAGGCCGAGCAGAAGGTGCTCGGTGCCCACGTAGCTGTGTTTCATGGTCCGGGCTTCCTCGATGGCGTATTCCAGCACTTTCTTGGCCACCGAGGTGTAGGGCACATCGCCGATGGTCAGCGTGCTGCCGCCCGGCTTGACCAGCTCCTCCACCTTGATCCGGATGGTCTCCAGGTCCAGGCCGATCTGGTTGAGCACCGCCGCGGCCACTCCCTCGCCCTCGCGGATCAGGCCCAGAAGGATATGCTCACTGCCTATATAGTCATGGTGCAGACGTCCGGCCTCGTCCCGGGCCAGGGAGAGGACCTTGCGCACTCTTTCGGTGAACTTGTTGTTCATAATGGACCTCTATCGGTTTCGGTGTCATTGAAATATGACCGAATCACGTTGGCACGGTATATGTCGCGCTCCACGGGGTCGAGAATCCTCCCGGCCGCAATGTCCAGATGGGCATCCTGGGAGCCGATCAGCATATGGTTGACCTTTGATACACTTAGGGTTTTGATAAGTTTCATGCTCACCCCCAGGCGCACAGCGCTCAGGAGGTTCATCACCTCCTCGACGCTGATGGTGCGGGCGTGTTCGAGGATGCCGTAGGCCCGCCAGACCTTGTCCTGGATATAGTAGCCCGCGTCCCGGAACAGGATGCCGCGGGCGTTGCTCTCGTGCTCGATGATCTGCCGGGTCACCCGGCCCAGGTGCTCGATCAGCTCGGATTCGCTCTTGCCCACTGTTACCTGGTTGGAGACCTGGAAAAAGTTCCCGATCACCTCGCTGCCCTCACCGTACAGGCCGCGGAAAGTGAGGCCGATCTGCGAGATGCCACGCAGGACTTTCTGTATCTCCTTGGTCAGGACCAGCCCCGGCAGGTGGATCAGCACCGAGGCCCGCAGCCCTGTGCCGGTGTTGGTCGGGCAAGAGGTAAGATAACCGAACTTGGGGTGGAAATCAAACTCGACACGCCGACCCAGGCGGGTTTCCAATGCGTCCGCCCGCTCCAGGCACTTGGCCAGGTTGAACCCCGAGGCGATGCCCTGGATGCGCAGGTGATCCTCCTCGTTGACCATCACCGAGAACAGGTTGCCCCGTCCCAGCAGCAGCGAGGCCCAGCGACGGCGGTTGAGCAGGTCCTGGCTGATCAGGTGCTCCTCCAGCAGGTAGCTGCACTCGGAGGGTTTCAGCTCGTTCAGATCGATCCGCACCAGCGGCGGGATCGTTTTCTCCGCCCCCACCGCGGCGTTGATCTCGTCCAGCACCTGGCTCTCGTCCTCATCCGCGTTGGTGGTCGAGTACGGGAAGCCTTTGAGGTTACGGGCCAGACGGACCCGCGAGCTGAGCACAATATCGCTGCTCTCGCCGCTGCCGTCCAGCCATTCGGAGGGACGCTCTTTCATCGGAAACGCCATGACACACCTTCCAAATTTTATATTCCAGCCCTATTTCGAGGGCTTGCTCTCTTTTTCCAGGTTCAGTATCTCATCCCGCAGGCGGGCGGCCTCCTCGTAGTTTTCGAGCTTGACCGCATCGGACAGCCTTTTCTTCAGCTCGCGCACCTTGAGCTGGTCGTTGATCGCCTGGCTGTCGGCGCGCCCCGGGCGTTTGCCCACGTGGAACGAGCTGCCCTGGATGCGCCGCAGAAGCATATCCACCTGGTTCTCGAACACGAAATAGCAGCGTCCGCAGCCCAGGCGCCCGGTTTTCTTTATATCGTCTAAGGTGCTGCCGCAGAACGGACAGCTTCCGGCCGCGGAGTCGCCGCCCGGCTCGGTCAGATCCTTGAGCACCTGGCTTTTCTGCTCCGGGGCGAACGCGGGCTGCTCATCGCTGTCGAGCTTGACCCCCTTGAGACCGTGCTGCTCGGCGCACTCGCGGCAGAGGTTCAAGCTCACCACCTCCCCGTCCTTGACCTGGGTGAAGTGGATCTCGGCCTCGTTCTTCTTGCATTTCTCACACTTCATTCCGCACTCCAGGAACTTAAGACTGATCAATCAGCCCGCGGGGTGACAACTCTCAGGCCACCGGCAGAAGGCGGCCCTCATCGAGCAGAAGGCTGCGGCCGGTCATCCCGGCCAGGCCCTGGTCGTGAGTGACCAGCACCAGGCCCATGCCGCGCTTGCGAATCTGTCCGAACAGAAGTTCGCTCACCAGGGCGCCGTTCTCACGGTCCAGGTTGCCGGTGGGCTCATCGGCCAGCACGAAATCCGGTTCGTGCACCAGGGCCCGGGCCACGGCCACCCGCTGCTGCTCGCCGCCGGAGAGCTGCGCCGGACGGTGCTCCAGGCGCTCGCCCAGGCCCATCTCCTCCAGGGCCGCGGCCGCGGTGCGGCGGGCCTTGGAGGCGGCCACCCCCGCGATCCTCAGCGGCACCATCACGTTCTCCAGGGCCGAGAACTCGGACAGCAGGTAGTGAAACTGGAAAATGAACCCGAGACGGCGGCTGCGCAGACGGCTGCGGGCGCGGTCATCCAGCTGGCCCACCACCTTGCCGTCGATCTCCACCTCGCCCCGGCTGGGGTCCTCCAGCGCGCCCAGGATATGCAGCAGCGTGCTCTTGCCCGCCCCGCTTCGCCCGACAATGGAGACCGAGTCCCCCCGCTCCAGGCGCAGGTCCACCCCGCGCAGCACATGGAGCAGGCCCTTGTCCCCGCTTGGATAGTCTTTTTCCACCGCATTTGCGGTCAAGGCCGATTCACTCATACCTGATAGCATCCACCGGGGCCAGACGGGCCGCACGGAAAGCCGGGTACAGGGTGGCGGCCAACGAGATCAGAAGGCTGGCCCCGGCCACGGTCAGGAAATCACCGGCCTGCATTATAACCGGGATATGGTCGATGAAATACACCTCGCCGCTCACGTTAAGCGGGTGGCTGGACAGAAAACGCGCCACCGCGTAACCCGCACCCAGGCCCAAGGCGGTGCCCACCGCCCCGATCACCGCCCCGTCCAGCACGAACACCAGCCCCACTGAGCGGGCGCTGAAACCCATCGAGCGCAGGATTCCGATCTCGCGGCTCTTTTCCACCACCAGCATGGTCAGGGTGCCGACTATGTTGAACGAGGCCACCAGCACGATCAGGGTCAGGATGATGAACATCACTGTCTTTTCCAGCTTGAGCGCCTCGAACAGGTTCTTGTTGAAACTCATCCAGTCCGTGCCGGTGAACGGGTAGCCCAGCAGGACTGTCAGGCTGTCGCGCACCGCGGTCGCGTCTTCCGCGTCGCGCGCCCGGACCTCGATATCGGTGATGGCATTTTTCATGCCGAAAAAGGACTGCGCCTCGCTCAGCGAGAAATAGGCGAATTTCGAGTCAGCATCGTACAGCCCGGTCTCGAATATGCCGCTCACCTTGTACTTACGCCACAGCGCCGACATCCCGAACAGCGGCGAGAACCGCACCCCACGCGGCGCCCAGACCGTGATGATATCGCCCTCGGCCACGCCCAGCACGGCCGCCATGTAGCTGCCTATCACCACCGCCGGGTAGATCGGCCCGTCCGGGTCATCCTGGCTGCGTTGGAACGCGAAATCGCCGTTCACCATGTGCTGCGCGATCCCGGTGATCGAATCCTCGCGCGCCGGGTCGATCCCGCGCAGGATCGCCCCGGTGTTGCCGCGCTCGGAGACGATCATCCCCTCGCTGTAGACCAGCGGCGCGGCGTACTTAACCCCGGGCTCGGCCGCCACCACGGCCAGCAGGGAATCGTAATCCGTGATTCCCTCGCCGTTGTACTTCATCAGGGTCACATGGGGCATGGTGCCCAGTATCTTGGCCTTCAGGTCATCGTGGAACCCGTTCAGCACGGCCAGGATTACGATCAGGGCCATCACCCCCACGAACACCCCGCCTACGCTGATCAGAGTGAACAGCGACAGGTAGCGTTTGTGCCGGCGCGAAAACAGGTAGCGCAGGCCGATTTCAAGCTCGACCCGCATGTGTCATTCCGGTCGCATTTGCGGGAAAAGGATCACATCCTTGATCGAGCTCTGCCCGGTGAGCAGCATCACCAGACGGTCCACGCCGATACCCACCCCGCCGGTGGGAGGCATGCCGTATTCCATGGCCCGAAGGTAGTCCTCATCCAGCACCTGGGCCTCGTCATCCCCCAGGTCGCGCAGGCGCATCTGGCTCTCGAACCGCCCGCGCTGATCCAGCGGGTCGTTCAGCTCGGAGAAGGCGTTGGCCAGCTCCATGCCGCCCACGATCAGCTCGAACCGCTCGGTCAGGTCCGGCTGGCTGCGGTGACGCTTGGCCAGGGGACTGGTTTCGAGCGGGTAGTCGATCACGAAAGTCGGGGCGATCAGGTTCGGCTCCACCAGCTCGCCGAACAGCTCATCCAGGAGCTTGCCCACCCCCATGCCCTTCTCCACCTGGATCTCGTGCTTGCGGCACAGGGCGGCCAGGCGCTCGCGGTCCAGCTCACCCCGGAAAGCCTCCGGCTCGCCGGTGGCCTCGGCCAGCAGCTCCAGCATCGGGGCGCGCCGCCAGGGGCGGGCCAGGTTGATTTCCCGCCCGCACCACTCCACTTTCGTGGTCCCCTCGCCCAGCACGGAGCAGGCCACCTCGCCGATCAAGGCCTCCACCGTATCCAGCATGACATTATAGTCGGCGTAGGCCTGGTAGAACTCCAGCAGAGTGAACTCCGGGTTGTGGCTGCGGTCCAGGCCCTCGTTGCGGAAATCCTTCGAGAACTCGTAGACCCGGTTCAAGCCCCCCACGATCAGGCGTTTCAGGTACAGCTCGTTGGAGATACGCAGGTAGAACTTGGCGTCCAGAGCATTGTAATGGGTCATGAACGGCCGCGCCGAGGCCCCGCCGTAGATCGGCTGCAACACCGGGGTCTCCACCTCCAGGAACCCGCGCCCGTCCAGGCTGCGCCTGAGCGCCGCCACGATGGCGGCCCGGGTGCGGAACACGGCGCGCACCTCGGGGTTCACCACCAGGTCCACGTAGCGCTGACGGTAGCGCAATTCCTTGTCTTCCACTTTATCATACACGATTTTCTGATCGCCAACAACTTTTTCCTTGACCACGGGCAGCGGTCGTATGCTCTTGCTCAACAAGGCAATAGATTCCACGTGCAGTGTCACCTCGCCCGTGCGGGTGCGGAACAGGTAGCCGCGCACGCCCACGATGTCGCCGATATCCAGCAGCTTGACCACTTCGTAATCCGCCTCGCCCACTTCCTCGGCCCGGGCGTAGAACTGTATCCGGCCCGACCCGTCATCCAGGTGCGCGAATGTCACCTTGCCCTTGGGCCGCAGCGACATCACCCGGCCGGCCAGGCTGACCCGCTCGCCGCTCTCTGGCGTCTCCGTATCATGGAAGCTCTCCAGGAGCGTTGCCGCCTGCGTGCTCACGTCCCAGGCGTAGGGATAGGGGTTGACTCCCATCCGGCGCAGGGTGTCGAGCTTCTCGATGCGCACCCGCTCCAGCTCATGACGGTCCTCCAGGGGGCTCTCCCCCTGGTTCGATGTCTCGTTCTCAGTCACTTTTGTCCACCGCTCGTTTAATATATTTTGAAGTTCAGTCCATTCAGACGGTATGCGTGCGCTGCCAAAACGCGCTCAATCCTTCCCGCCGAATTTCTGCAAATAAGCCTGGATGAACCCGTCGATCTCGCCCTCCAGCACCGCCCCTGAATCGCCTTTCTCGTAGCCGGTGCGATGGTCTTTGACCAGGGTGTAGGGGTGCAGCACGTAGCTGCGGATCTGGTTGCCCCAGGCGATCTCGGTCTTCTCGGCCTCCACGGCGTCCCGCTCGACCTGCTCGGCCGCCATCATGTGCTCGTAGAGGCGGGCGCGCAGGATTTTCATCGCGCTGTCCTTGTTGCGGTGCTGGCTGCGCTCGTTCTGGCACTGGGCCACAATCCCGGTGGGAAGGTGGGTGATCCGGATGGCCGAGCTGGTCTTGTTCACGTGCTGGCCGCCCGCGCCCGAGGAGCGGTAGGTGTCGATCCGCAGGTCTTTCTCCTCGATGTGCACCTCCAAGTCGCTCTCGATCTCGGGGTAGACGAACACCGAGGCGAAGGAGGTGTGACGGCGGCTGTTGGCGTCGAACGGGCTGATACGCACCAGACGGTGGATGCCCTTTTCGGCCTTGAGGTAGCCGTAGGCGTACTCGCCCTGCACCTCGATGGTCATGCTCTTGATCCCGGCCTCTTCGCCTGGCAACAGGTCGAGCACGCTCTGCTGGAAGCCTTTCGTCTCCAGCCAGCGGGTGTACATGCGGGCCAGCATCTGGGCCCAATCCTGGCTCTCGGTGCCGCCGGCGCCCGGATGGATGGTCAGAAGGGCGTTGCGGTGGTCATCCCGGCCGGAGAGCATGTGACGCATCTCCAGGTCATCCAGTTCCTTGGCCGCAGCTTCGGCATCCCGCTCCAGCTCCGCCGCCGACTGCTCGTCCTCTTCCTCGGCCAGCTCGGCCAGCTCGGCCAGGTCGCTCAAACGCTTGCCCAGCGACTTGACCGGCTCGGTCCAGCGCTTGATCGCGTTGGCCTCGTCGATCACCTTGCGCGCCCCCTCCTGGTCGTTCCAGAACGAGGGCTCGGCCATTTTCAGCTCCAGCTCGGCCAGACGGGCGGCTTTCTTGTCCAAGTCAAAGAAAACTCCGCAGTTTGGTCAATCTCTCGCTAAGTTCCTGCGCGTGCTCCATAATTTTTTCCAGCACTGGTCAGCCTCACTCGTTTATTTTTAAAGCCGTACCGGTCTTACGGTTACAGCCTCCCGTGTCTGCGGCGGCGTCGAACCGGGCCATCGCCCTGTCCCATCCCTCCGGGTGGCGACAAAGCAAGTAATCTAATAAATAAATCTCTTCCGGGCAAGCTGTTATCCACCTTCCCCTCCCGGCGCCGACATTCAGCCCCGGTTCAGACCAGGGCATCCAGTTTCAGGCCCAAGCCCGACAGGGCCGCCTCCAGCAGGGCGCGGGTTTCTGGGAAATTCCGGTACTGGATCGAGCGCAGCCCGAACTCCTCGGCCGCGGCCACGTTCTCGGGACGGTCATCCACGAACAGGCACTCCGCCGGGTCGAGTTCCAGTTTCTCCAGGGCCAGGCTGTAGTAGCGGCGGTCGGGCTTGAGCGCCCCCAGTTCCCAGGACAGGGCCATGCCGTGGTGGAACAGCATCTGCGGGTACTTGTCGAACAGCGGCGGGATGTGCAGCGGGTCGGTGTTCGACAGGAAATACACTCCCATGCGCCGCGACAGGGCGGCGCCCAGACGGATGAGCGGCGCGTTGGGCCTGAAATGGCCGGTCCAGATCAGAACGAAATGCTCGTAACTCAGACGGCAGCCGCTCAGTTCCAGGAACACCTCGTAAAATCGCTGCGGAGTGATCTCGCCGCGCTCCAGCGCCATCTGGGCCTCGTGCGGGAACACCCGCTGCGGGCCGAACTCCTCCGGCGGCAGCGTGCTGTAGGCGGCAAACTCGCGGACAGTGGTCTTGTGGTCCAGCATCAGCAGCACATTACCCAGATCGAAAAGCAGGTTCCGTATCATCGTCCCTATTCCCTGTACTCGCGTTGAGCGTTAATTTAGGATTTGAGAACCACAATGTTTTTCAAATATACCGGGAGCGCGGCTGCAAGTAAAGCCGCGCCGACCGGGGGCAAGCCAGACGGAATCGGACGAACATGCAACAATCCGGCACAGACAATCTTTTGCGCGCAACCGACCGGCTGTTGGCCCGCTTCGGCAGCCACCGCCCCGCGACCCCCACCCGCGCGGGCCTGGGGGAACTCTACCATGCCTTTTCGCACCTGCCCTACGAGAACGTTTCGAAAGTGCTGGGCGCGGCCAGGCATGGTGGAGTGTGGCTGCAGAGCCCGTCCGAGCTGATCGAGGGGTTCCTGGCCAGCCGCCTGGGCGGCACCTGTTTCTCCCTGACCCAGGGCCTGTACGATCTTCTTGTGGCCTGCGGTTTCGAGGCCCGCCGCGTGCTGGGCGACATGCAGCACGGGAACAACATCCACTGCGCGGTGCTGGTGGCGCTGGAGGGAGCCCTCTTCCTCTGCGACCCGGGATACCTTCTGCCCGAGCCGCTGGAGCTGCCCACAGCCGTGGGGGCCGAAACGCTCCTGCGCGGTGAGGTCTACACCTATATCGTGCGGCGCGATCAGCAAGCTGCGGATGTGATCCACCTTTTCACCCGGCCCCAGTCCGGCAGCGCGCCGCCCCACTGGCGCTACCGTATCCGGGCCGCGGCGGTGGAGGACAGCACCTTCGAGTTCCACTGGCGGCGCACGTTCGAGGACTCCATGATGCACCAACTCGTGCTGACCCGCGCCGCAGAGGGCGGACAGCTTTACGTGCACAACCGCAAGCTGCGGGTCACGCAACCCGGTGGACGGCAAAACAGCAACCTCAGCGGCTCGGTGGGCGCGGCGGTGGAGGAGCTTTTCGGCATCGACCGGGAGCTGGTCGAGGCGGCGCTGCGGCAGATTGAGCGGGCGAAAGCCGCGGGCAAGGCGGTGGGCGGATGAACCAGGGACCGGCCAAAGGACGGGTGGAGCCGGTGAAGCTGTTCGCCGCGATCCTCTATTCCGAGGAAAGCCTGCTGGAGCGGGCCCGGGAGCGGCTTTCCGGGCTGTACGGCCCGGAAGACTTTGTCAGTGAGCCGTTCCCGTTCGAGCACACGGATTTTTACGAAGCCGAGATGGGCGCGGGCCTCAAGCGCATTTTTGTCGCCTGGGAGCGCCTGGTCCACCCCGGTGCGTTGGCCCAGTCCAAGCTCGCCACCGACCGGATCGAGCGCGAGCTGGCCGCACCCGGCGGCAACCGACAGGTGAATGTCGACCCCGGCACACTGGACTACCAGAAAGTCGTGCTGGCCTCGTTCAAGTACATGGGCCAGAAAATATTCATCGGCGAGGGGGTTTGGGCCGACCTGACCCTCTACTACCGCAAGGGCGGCTGGGCCAAGTTCGAATGGACTTTCCCGGATTTCAAGCTCGGGGCCTATGACAGCGCGCTCCTGGAGATTCGCCGCCTCTACAAGCGCCAGATGCTCGAACCCCATCCAGAGGAGCGGCCCTGAGCGTCCCAGCGTTGACAACACCGGCCCCGGGGGCCTAAATTCAGCCAGCGCCGTGCACTATTCCGGAGGGTGTTTTTATGTGTGATGCCTATTCTACTCGTATCCTATCGGGCGAACACAAGGTTCGCCCCTACGATATCCTCTCGAAGTGTTTTAATATGCACCCCAGGTGCGTATTCCAGGGGTTCGGAATTCTGTACCACAAACAACAAACGGTGTAGGGGCGAACCTTGTGTTCGCCCGTCAGTTTTTTTCGAGGAATATGTTGAAGTGTACGCCTAAGACTCGAAAATTATGAATCATTATCCTAAAAAATAACCATACGTGGAGGTCCTTACCATGCCGATCAAAAAAGTCGTAGTGCCGGTGGCCGGGCACGGCACGCGCCTGTTGCCCGCGACCAAGAGCCAGCCCAAGGAAATGCTGCCCGTGGGGCGCAAACCGGTGGTGCAGTATGTGGTGGAGGAGATCGAGAAAGCCGGGCTCAAGCAGATCCTGTTTGTCACTGGCCGCCACAAACGCTCGATCGAGAACCATTTCGACAAGGACGTGCAACTGGTCAAGGAGCTGAACCAGACCGGCAAGTCCTCCCTGGTCGCTGAGCTGCGCTACCAGGAAATGAGCGTCAGTTTCTACTACGTGCGCCAGAGCGAGCAGAAAGGCCTGGCCGATGCGATCAACCTGGCGCGCGATTTCGTGGCCGAGGACAACTTTGTCTGCGCCCTGGGCGATTCGATCATCCGCTCCGGCCAGGGCGGGCGCAGCCTGCTGCAGCGCATGATGGAGGTGCACGAGAAGAACAAGGCCGCCTGCACCATCGCCATCGAGCGTATCCCGCCCGGCGAGGCCTACCGCTACGGCATCGTGAAGTTCAAGGCAGAGACCGCGCCCGGGGTGTTCTCGGTGGAGAGCCTGGTCGAGAAGCCGGACATCGAGGATGCCCCCAGCGACCTGGCCATCGCGGCGCGCTACGTGTTTTCGCCCGCCATTTTCGACGCCATCGACATGACCCTGCCCGGCAAGAGCGGCGAGTTGCAGATCACGGACTCGATCTCCCTGCTCATCAAAAAAGGCCTTCCGGTCTACGCCGTGCTGATGGGTGAGGAGGAGAAACGCTACGACATCGGCAATTTCGAGAGCTATTTCCGTGCCTTTGTCGATTTCGCGCTGCAGGATGAGAAATACGGACACATGCTGCGCAACTACCTGGCGAGGCTGGTATGATCGTAGCATCGGCCCCGGCCCGGGCAGGTGTGATCGGCAACCCCACGGACGGCTACGGCGGCAGCCTGGTCTCATGCACCCTGAGCTGCCGCGCCACGGCGCGGATCAGCCCGGCCAAGCAACTTGAGTTGTGTTTCGCCGGCCAGGAGGCCGTGATCCGCGACGAGCGCGACCTCAAGATGGACAGCGGGGTGTTCGACATCGCCCGCAGCGTGATCCGCTACCTGCGCCTGTCTAAACAGGCTTTCCGCCTGGAGGGCGAAAGCGATGTGCCGTTCCGCAGCGGGCTGGCCGGCTCCACCGCCATGCTGGCCGCCGTGTTCGGCGCGGTCTGCCGCTTTGTCGGCCGTGACATCAACCCTTACCAGACCGCCGAGACGATCCGCTACATTGAGCTCAACTACATGGACATCCAGTGTGGCTACCAGGACCAGTACATGACCGTATTCGGCGGCATGAACTACCTGGATTTCCGGACCAAGGAGGTCTACCGCGACCTGGAGGGCGAGGTCTACGCCACGGTGGAGCCGCTGGCGCGGTTCGTGGACGAGTTGCCGATGGTGGTGGTGCACACGGGCGTGCAGCGTATCTCGGGCAGTATCCTCAAGCCGATCCGTGAGCGCTGGCTGGAGGGAGACCCGGCCGTGGTGGAGGGTTACCGCGAGATCGCCGAGCTGGCCCGCCGGGGCAAGAAAGCGCTCCTGCGCCGCGACTGGCCGGAACTTGGACGGCTGATGAACCGCAACCACGCGATCCAGCAGGAGCTGGGGGCGAGTGGCAAGGCCAACGACAAGTTCATCACTCTGGCCCTGGAGCACGGCGCCCTGGGGGCCAAGCTGGCCGGTGCGGGCGGCGGGGGAACGATAATCGCACTGCACACCGAGCCGGAGAAACTTGTAGCGGCGTTCCGCCGCGAGGCCGACTCGCGGGTGCTGCACCTCGACCCGCGCCAGCCGGGCCTGACCGTGGAAGAGGTCGAGTAAGGTGGGTTTGACTCTTTGTATCTATCCGATATGCGGCGGCCCCGGGCCGCCGTTTCTATTAGAGGGAGGTATAAAAAAGGGGGGGCACTCTGCACCGTGCACAACAGCATTTCGGGCGGTCACAGGGGGCCGCCCCTACGAAAAAAATCATCCGCCAGCTGCGCAATAAGGGCGGGTTTGAAACCCGCCCCTACGCTACAACGCCTCGTTGTTTATTGGGAATGTCTTGCCGATTCGGGTTTCAATGTGTAAATGTGATCCAGACCTTGCGGCTGCGCGGCCCGTCGAACTCCACGAAATAGACCCCCTGCCAGGTGCCCAGCTGCAAGCGGCCCTCCTCCACGATCACCTGCAAGCTGCAACCGAACAGGCTGCTCTTGATATGGGCGGCGCTGTTGCCCTCGGAGTGACGGTAACGGGGGGAATCGAACGGAACCACGGAGTCGACTATTTCGAGGATGTCGCGCGGCACGCTGGGGTCGGCGTTCTCGTTGATCGTCACCGCGGCGGTCGTGTGCGGTGTGAACACCGTGCAGACACCCTCCCGCACTCCCGAGTCAGCCAGAGCCAGTTCCACCTGGTCGGTTATGTCGATGAATTCGGTGCGGCGGCTGGTCTGAAGGCTGATCTTGCGCATGACTGCCTCCCCTGGTTCATCCACACTGTTTCTTGACAGAATGATGATGCGCTTTCTGTACGATGATGTCAAGATTAAAAAGCCCGCCCGGAGTTCCGGCGCGGGCTGGCATTCTGTGTGGCTGCAAGGGGTCCTCAGGCGGCCCGGGTGATCCTGGCCCTTCTGCGCCCTGCGCTTTCGGATTCCTCATCTCGCACAGCCTTTGAGCGCACCGAGATGCGCCGTCCGCTGTACTTGAGCAGCGGGCGCTGACGGACCCCGTTTCCAGCGGCGGCATCCTGATCCAGGCTGTAGAAGCTGCTTTCCTGACGCGACAGGTCACGCAGGGAGGTGACCCAGACATAGATGTAGGCTACGCCGATTACAAGGCTGAAGCCGGTGAAAAACACCGGATCGGACAGATAGTCAAGCAATTCCCCCAACATTGCGGCCTCCTTGCCGTTGTGCCCTCGTTCCGTCTCGGGCGGCTCTGCATAAAACATCCTCACACTTTCAATAATCGGCCGCTGCGGCCGGGCGGTTTAATTTTTGTCTCCGCGCTGCGCAGGGCTTCGACTTAGCGCTCTGCTTTCCCGGCGGACAGGGCACTTCCATCTTGACACGGCAACGGCCGCTGACCTATATTGCAGCCTTATTTCACTCTCAACCCGGACTGGAACTCAGCGCATGGACGGCTTCAAGGTGGACAGCTTCGCCTCGCACGGCCATTTCGGGCCGTATGGCGGACGGTATGTGCCGGAGATGCTGGTGAGCGCCCTGGAGGCCTTGGAGCGGGCCTACCTCGAGGCGCGCGCCGACAGCGCGTTCCAGGCCGAGCTCGAATGTCTTCTGCGCACCTGGAGCGGCCGTCCCACGCCGCTGTATTTCGCCCGGAACCTTTCCGCCCGCCTGGGCGGGGCCAGGATATACCTGAAGCAGGAGGGCCTGGGCCAGACCGGCAGCCACAAGGTGAACAACTGCATCGGCCAGGCGCTGCTGGCCCGCCGCATGGGCAAGACCCGCCTGATCGCCGAGACCGGCGCCGGGCAGCACGGCCTGGCCACGGCCAGCGTGGCGGCGCGTTTCGGGTTCGAGTGCGAGATTTTCATGGGCGAGCTGGACATGGCCCGTCAGCGGCCCAACGTGTTCTGGATGGAGCAACTGGGCGCCAAGGTCACCCCGGTGCCCTATGGCAGCCGCACGCTCAAGGAGGCGGTGAACGCCTCTTTCAAGAACTGGATCGAGAACCTGGAGAACACCTACCTGCTGGTGGGCTCCGCGCTCAGCTCGCACCCCTACCCCAGCATGGTGCGCGATTTCCAGAGCGTGATCGGCCGCGAGGTGCGCAGTCAGCTCCAGGAGGCCGAGGGCCGTCTGCCGGATGTCCTGGTGGCCTGCGTGGGCGGCGGGAGCAACTCGATCGGCCTGTTCCACCCGTTCCTGGATGAGAAATCGGTCCGCCTGGTGGGAGTGGAGGCCGGGGGGCTGGGCCTGGAAAGCGGCCTGCACTCGGCGCGTTTCAAAGGCGGCAAGCACGGGATCATCGAGGGCTACAAGTCCTATTTCCTGCAGAATGAAGACGGCCAGACCCTGACCACCCACAGCGTGGCCGCGGGCCTGGACTACGCCGGAGTGGGCCCGGAGCACGCCCTGTTGCACGACCTGGGCCGGGTGGAATATGTCAGCGCCACGGATGCCGAGGTGCTCGCGGCGCTCAAGCTCCTGATGAAGACCGAGGGGATAATCCCGGCGCTCGAAAGCTCGCACGCCGTGGCCGAAGCGGTGCGCCGCGCCCCGGGCCTGCCCAAGGACTGCATAATGGTGGTGAACCTGTCGGGACGCGGGGACAAGGACATTTTCATTGTGGCCGAAGCTTTGAAAGACAAAGCCTGGCTGGAATTCCTGGAGCGCAAGGCGAAGGCGGGCTACGATGAGTAACGCGATAGACTTGAAGCTGGACTCGCTGCGGGCGGCGGGCGCCCACGGCCTGATGGCCCATATCGTGGTGGGCTACCCAAGCCTGGCCGCCTCGGAGCGCCTGCTCCTTACCATCGCCGACTCCGGCGCCGACCTGATCGAGCTTCAGATACCGTTCACCGACCCGGTGGCGGATGGCCCCACGATCCTCAAAGCCAACCTGGCCTCGCTGGCCAACGGCATCCGCGTGCGCGACTGTTTCACCTTTGCCGAGCGCATGGCGAAAAAGCTGACAAACGTGCCCCTGCTGTTCATGACCTACATCAACATCCCGTTCAACTACGGCGTCGAGGCGTTCTGCCGCGACAGCGCCGCTGCCGGCCTGGCCGGGCTGATCGTGCCCGACATCCCGCCCGAGGAGACCGCTGAAAACTACCACGGTCTCTGCCTGGGCCACAGCCTCCACCCGATCTACGTGCTCAGCCCCTCCTGCACCGACAGCCGGATCGAGCTGATCGGCGCGCGGGCCACCGGTTTCCTCTACGCCACCGCGCGGGTGGGGATCACCGGCGCGCGCGATGGCAGCCGCATTGCCGGACTGGAGGCGTTCGCCGCACGGCTGCGCTCGCGGGTGAAAGTACCCCTGGCCCTGGGCTTCGGCCTCTCCAGCCGCGAGCATGTGGACGAGGTGAAACCCCTGTTCGACATTTCGGTGCTCGGCAGCCGGGTGATCGACCTCTACAACCAGGGCGCGGATGAGAAAGCCGCCCTGGACGGGGTGTCCTCCTTCCTGCGTTCACTGCGCTGAGCAGCCGCCCCCGACCTGCATCCATCTTCTATCGTACCTTCTTATTCTACCCCGGTCTGCAAGACGCCGTTTTTGTCCTCAGGCTGCATGATCAAAAGCCAGCAGCCTTTAAAAAAAACAGGGGCAATTCAAGAATTGCCCCTGCGTTAACAAGGTATCTACCCGAGTTCTCAGGCCGGCCGCGCCTTGGCCGACAGCCGGGCTGGCACTTTGCCCGGCAGGCGGATGAACACGCAGGTGCCGTCCCCCACCCGGCTCTCGATCCAGATTCTCCCCCCCAGGACCTCGACCAGTGTCTTCGAGATCGACATGCCCAGGCCGCTGCCCTCCACGGTCAGGTTGATATTCTCGAGCTGATGGAACTTGTCGAACACCTTGGGGATGTCCTCCGGGGCGATTCCGGGCCCGTGGTCACGCACCCGGATCAGGGCGTCGCCCTCCGGCATCTCGATCCCCACCTCGATCCGTGAACCCGCCGGCGAGAACTTGATCGCATTGCCCACCACATTGGTCACCACCTGGATCACCTTGTCCGGGTCGCTGGTCAGCTCGATACCGTTGCGCGGGAATTCCCGTGCGCAGACCAGGGAGCGGTCGGCGAAATTGGGCTCGAGCGAATCGAGGGTCACGGCGGTCAGCTCGGCCAGGTCGAAGCGGCGCAGGTGCACCTGGACCCTTCCGGCCTCCATGCGCGACAGGTCGAGCACATCGTTGATCAGGCGCGACAGGCGGCGGCAGTTACGGATGATTGTGCTCAGGACATCGGCGCGCTTTGTCTCCTCCTTGCTCAGGCCGTGGAGCAGCGTCTCCGAGAACAGCTGGATCGAGCTGAGCGGGGTGCGCAGCTCGTGCGAGACCAGCGAGATGAAATCATCCTTGGCCGCGTTCAGGCTGCGCATCTGGCTCAGGGTGCTCTGCAGCTCGCCGTAGCGCGCCACCAGCTCGGAGGTGCTCTCGCTGACCCGCTTTTCGAGTTCCTGGTTCAGGGCGTCGAACTCATCGCGCGAGGTCTTGAGCCGGGTGCTCATCTCGTTGAACGAATCGGCCAGCACGCCCAGCTCATCCTTGCGCTCCAGTTCCACCCGCAGGCCGAACTCGCCGCGCGCCACCTCCTGGGTGGCCTCGGCCAGGCTGTAGATCGGGCTGACCAGCCGCCGCACGATCAGCACCACTGCGGCGATGGAGACCAGGATCAGGGCCAGGGTGAGAAGCCCGGCCCAGCGCGCCGCAGCGGTCAGGCCGCGGTTCATGCTCCCGAGCGAGACATCCAGCACGGCGTAACCTGCAATCGTCTCCCCTTTCACTGCCTCCACGGAGTCACCTTTCTCCTCGCTCAGCGGCTCGAACAGGAACGACTCGTCCTCCCCGCTGCGGACCTGCTCCCCAGGGATCGGCACCTGGGCGCGGTAGACTTTCCCCTCCTCCAGCGGGAACCAGTCGGCCAGGCTGTCCCGCCGTCCCAGGCTGAGCAGGCTGTCCGCGCAGCGCGCCGGGAACCCGGAGGAGACGATCGGCTTGCCCTCCAGGTCGGTCAGGGCGGCGCGCAGGATGTCGCTGTCGTGCCGCGAGCCGTCGATCAGGCGGCTAAGGGTCTGGATATCCCCGGCGTACACTGAGTAGCGGCTGTTGTAGGCCAGGGTTTCGGCCAGGGACAGGGCCCGCTTGCGCAACTCGTTCAGCGAGGAGCTTTTCTGGTACAGGATGAAGAAAGTCGAGAACAGGGCCGAGATCAGGCAGATCAGGGCGATCACGGCCAGGCTGGCCTTGAGCCCCAGGCTGGCCCGGAACCGGGCGGCTTTGGGCATGTTCATCGGCGCCCCCTTTCCCGCCCCACCAGGGTCGCCTCGCCCAGCACCTGCGGCTCGATATGCAGGCCCAGCCCGAAAGCCACGGCCTCGTTGATATAGAGTTTCAGGCGGCGCGGCGCCTCGACACGCCGCCCGGCGGGCGCGCCCGCGGCCAGACGGGCCAGGGCCAGATCGGCGGTCTGCGCCCCCAGGTCCTCGTAGTCGAAATCCAGGCTCAGGGCCGCACCGGCCTCGGCCAGACGGCGG
Source organism: bacterium (assembly GCA_021372515.1). NCBI lineage: Bacteria > bacterium. Next base: position 6,649 of record JAJFUG010000023.1, on the reverse strand, counting down.
GTGAAAGCCACCACCGGCATGCTGCGCCTGTGGCATTCCTCCAGGATGAACCGCAGGGCGTCCCGGTTGTAGACCCGGTTGTCCGGCGGGAGCCAGAGGATATCGACCTGATCGATGATGCTCCGCAGGGCCTCCGGCACCTGGCGGTCACTGGAGACCGGGGCCTTGATCACCCGCAGCCCGAGTCCGGAGGCCGTGCTCTCTGGGTTGCCGTCCGGGAACTCCTCGGGGGAATACAGCATTCCCACGTGCCGCACCGCGGGCAGGGCCTCGCGGATCATTCCGAGCTGGTTGGTCAGTGTCGGGCGCAGAACAAGAGCGGTTACATCACGGGCGGAGGCGCCGGATGCGGCCGGGTCGGGAAGGTCGAGCAGCATGCTGCAGACCAGCGGGAGGTCGGCGCTGCTGCGCAGGGCCGAAAAAGAGGCCGGGCTGCCGAATGTGACGATCAGCCGGGGACGGTTTCCCTCCAGGGACTTCCAGAAGGCTTTCTCCTGCTCCGGCGCCTCGGGCAGGTAGCGTTTCTCGGTGGAAAGGTCGAGCCGCAGGCCGGCAATCCGGTCGAGGAAACCCCGCGCGGCCACCTCATATTCCGCCCGTCCGGGGCTGACCAGCACCAGTATCCGGCCCTGGCCGGACAGGACAGCCGGAGCGCCTCCCTCGGCCCCGGTCCCGGCGGACAGGAGCAGCAGGACCAGCCAGACCAGCACCCGGACACAGCGGGGCGCGGCTCTTTCAGTAAGTCCAGTAGGCACCGACTGTCACCCTCCGGCGAATCCGCTCGGCCACCGGGTATTCGCGCACCTTGTTGTCGAACAGGTTGTAGCCGGCGACAAACAGCTCGAGGCCGCTGTCGCCGGCGCTGTAGCCCAGACGCGTGTCCACCGTGCTGTGGGCCGGCACTTTGTACAGCCCGAACTCACCGTCCCGGTCCACCACGATCCATTTGGAGCCGCTGGTGTACCCGGCGTTCAGGCTCAGGTCCACACCGGCGGCCGGAGACAGGGACACCTTGCAGTTCGCCTTGTCGCGCGGGGGCGACTGCTGCGCACCCACGAAATAGTCGTTCCCCACCCGCTGGAAGCTGTAGTTCAGGTTGAATTTCAGGCAGGGTACGGGGATGAAATCGAGGGAGGACTCAAAACCCCAGATAATTCTGGCTTTATCCCGGTTGTTGAAGGTCAGGACCAGGAAATCGCCCTCCTGTCGGGCCTTCTCCAGGAAGATGTTGTCGTGGAAACGCAGGAAGAACAGGTCGGTCTTGAACTTCATCATCTCGCCCGGGAAGAAGGTGTAGCCGAACTCGGTCGAGGTGGCTTTCTCGGCCTTCAGCTCCCGGTTTCCGAGCACGTGCAGACGGTAGCTCCGCTTGTAGTCCAGTTCCGAGTTCTGAAAGCTTGGGTTGCGGTAGGCCCGGGCCAGGGAAATGCGCAGGGTGTTCACCCGGTCCGGGGCGCAGATCAGGCTGAAACGCGGGCTGACATTGGTCTTGGTCAGGGGGTGATGGTCCACCCGGCAGCCGGCCAGAAAGCTCAGCTCCGGGATGGGACGGTACTCGTCCTGAAGATAGAAAGAATAGAGGTCCTGCTCCTCATCCGCCGGGGTGACATCCGTGCTGAACGAGTTGTGCCGGATCGAGGCGCCCGAAACCAGTGAGTTGTTCCATTTGAGGTTTTTTTTGTACTGGAGTTCGAGGTCGACTGTGTTGGAGTTGATCCGCTCGTCCGGGCTGGTCAGATAGACCGATTTCTCCTCCTGATCGATCCGGTTCCAGAAAGCCTGGATGGAGAGGGCATCCAGCAGACAGTTGAATTTGACGTACGAGGAGCTGATCTGGGACTTGGTCAGATCGTCGATGAACACGCGCCGGACATGCCCCTGGCTCCCGCCGACATCCAGGGACAGGCTGCGTGAGGGAGAGAGGCGGTGTTCGAGAAGAAAATTGCTGAAAAACATGCGTTTGGCCGGCTCGGAGGCGTCCTCGAAACTGTCGATCCGGTTCCCGCCCACAGCCAGGCGCAAGCTGGTCGGCCCGAACACCCGTCCGACAAGCCCCTGCCCGTAGAGCGTACCGCGCTCGCCGGCCTGCAGCCGGAACTGCGGCCCGCCCATGCGGGCCGGGGTCTTGGTGATGATGTTGATCACGCCGCTGAAAGCGTTGGCCCCGTAGAGGGCCGAGGCCGGCGAGCGCACGACCTCGATCCGCTCGATCTGGTCCAGGGCCAGGGGAAGGCTCTCCCAGATCACCCCGCCGTAGTAGTCGAGGTACACCGAACGCCCGTCCACCAGCACCAGGAGCTTGTCGGCCGGGACCTGGCTCAGTCCCCGCACGTTGACCTCGGCGTGCGAGGAGCTGACTGTCACTACGTCCATCCCCGGGATGAAACGCAGCAGCTCCGGGATGGAGAGCGCGCCCGAGGCGTGAATCTCCCGCGCGGTTATCACCGTCATGGCGGTAGGGGCACGGTCGATACTCTGCTCCATGCCGCTGGCGGTTATAATCGTATCCAGGGGGGTAAACAGAAAATCTTCGGGACTCTCACGGCCGGCCGCCGGAAGCCAGGACGCACTGCACAACAGAAACAAAGCCGCGGCGCGTATCCATCGGATTGCATTTGCGGGTCTCATTGCCAGGCGTTGTCCGACTGGAGTGGAAGCCAACCTCAGAGAAGTGAACCGTAATCTCTCTATTCCAAAGGCATGAACCATTCCGATGCATCCCCGCTCTTTCCGGGGCGCAGGGCAACCGGTCCATTCCAGCTCGGCCCGATCCTGTCGACTTGCAGACGCCGGCTCAGACTGCGGCTTTCCGGCTCAGAAGCTTGCCGATCACTCTGAACAGCTCGGCCCGTTCGAACGGCTTGATCAGGTAATCGTCCGCGCCGTTCTGCAGCACCACTTCCCGCGTGTAGGTAACCGAGTTGCCTGTCATGGCCACGATCTTGACTCCCTCCAGCGAGTCGGTGCTCTTGACCCGCTGGCAGACCTCCAGGCCGTTGATCTTGGGCATTTTCATGTCCAGGAGCAGGATGTCGGGGATGTAGGAGCCCATGCACAGCAACACTTCGTAACCGTCGTTGGCCGCCCGGACCTCATAGTCCGGGAATTCGTCCTCCAAGGCCTGGACAATGCTCTGGGCGAAATCGACATCGTCCTCACCGATCATGATCTTGACCGGCGTGTTTTCCTCGAAGAACTTCTCGATGACCGGTATGTTGTTCAGCTCCAGGAACTCCCGGAAATTCTTTTTCGAAACTTTATAGCGTCCACCTGGATACCGGTACCCTTTCAGCTTCCCGTCCTTGATCCAGCGGTTGACCTGCACTCCGGAAACACGGCAATATTTCGCTACCGTGGTTGTGGACAGGGCCGGTTCCAGGGAGGGTTGGAAATCGGGCTTATCCGCCATGGCATCTCTCCTTGCATTTGATTCATTGGTGACTATAATAACACACACTGGATTTCAAGTCAATTTTTCCGTTACGGGCAAGCTGTCCGGGCAAGACCATATTAATATGAACCACCCGGGATTTACAATAACATTTGATGCAAAAACCACGCCGACCTGGTTGCGCCTCAAGTATATCCCTGGTTGCATCCCTTTTCACCGGGAAATGCATAATATTTTTTAAAAAACCTTGACAATCTCTTCTCTTATATTTAGAATGAAAGTGTCCGATGTCATATATGTAGCTTTTGTAGCTTATGAATCCGACATTTCTCAACCCGAAAATCCTCCCAGGACATAATACATAATTTTTTCATCTTCTTCATTTCCGGAGGGAGCATGCAGCAACTGTGATGTTCGTTGTCACCCGCAACTGTGACAGACAGTCCGTATCCTTCACAGGAGTAGCAAATGAGATTCATGCGAGTTCTATATCCCGCAATTACCGCTCTCTGCTTCATCGCCTCCGGGATGCGCGCGGACTTTGGCATCCACACCTTCGACGTCATCGGCTTGAAGGACGGCGGCAAGGTCCAGGCTGTGTTCAGCACCGCCTCGCGCAACGAAAAGTTCGCCGCGGTGCGCACCGGCTCGGATGACGCGGCGCAGGGGTTGATCACCAACTTGGTTTACCGGTCCGATGCGTTGTTCCTCGGCGGAAAAGGGATCGAATTTGTAACCTATCCCGTCTACGATCCTCAAGCCCTCACCGATTTCGCTCCGAAAGACCTGGCAATAAGCCCAATCGAGAACCAGCCGCCTGCGACCTGGCTGTATCTCATGATGGCCATCAGCGAGCACTCCGTGCGTATGCTCTGGGAGCTGAGAGACCAGGATGTCACGTGGTCATTCATCGGCGCGGACGGACGTCAGAACAGATGCTCGCAAAAAAAGACAGAATCTAAAACCTACGATGCCTCATATTTCGGGTTTCCCGCCCAGGCCGTGTTCAACGCGGTGGGAGTGGACCCGGATGGGGTTTTCTGGGTTTGCAGCAGCTCCGGAATTCTGCGCTTTACCGGCCAGGACTGGAGCATAGTGGACGGCCCGGCCAATTGCGTAGCCGTGGACAAGAACGGGGTTAAATATTTCGGCACCCCGACCCATGGGATCACCACCTGCCGTGAGACCGCCTGCGCCACGCTGATACAGGCGAATCAAATCCGCGGCGAGGTCACCGCGATTGACGTGGCGGCCGACGGGAATACTATCTGGTTCGCCTCCTACGACAAATCCAGCCAGACAGTGGGTTTCTACCGTTACCAGGGTGGAAGTTTGACCGAATCGCTGTTCAACGCTGGCGTGGATGGCTGGTCCAGAGTCCCCTCCCTGATCAGTGACGGCATCGGAAGAGTCTGGGTGGCTACCGACTACGGTGTAAAGTTGTTCCAGGATGGCGCCTGGACGACTATCACCACGTCGGACGGCCTGTCCGCAGGCAAGGTCAACGATATCTATATGGAAAATCCCTCCAAAATCTGGTGCGCCACCGACAACGGGATTTCGCTGATCAACGCCAAGGGCTCCTACAACCTTTACGCACTGGACAAGCAGACAATCATCTCCTGCAGCCCGACAGTGGACAGCACAGGGATCGCCTATTACGGCCGGGCCGACGGCTATTTCTATGCCGAGAAGGTCATCGAAGGCCAGGGAGTTGTCAAATCCCCGGCTCCAGACCTTACCAAGCTGGTCGACGGCGTCAATTTCTACGAGATACTCAACCCCAACGTCATCTGGTCGTTCAAGACCGGGGGCGCGGTCCTCTCCTCGCCGGCCGTGGATTACGTGGGCACGATCCTGTTCGGCAGCAATGACGGCAACCTGTATGCGCTGAACCCCAACGGAACCCTGAAATGGAAGTACACCACGGGCGGCGCGGTGGTGTCCTCCCCTGCCGCCGGCGCCAACGGTGAGGTGTATGTCGGCTCCTGCGATGGGTACATCTACGCCATCGGCCCCACCGGCTCGCTCCTGTGGCGCTTCCAGACCGGCGGCGAGGTGCTCGCCTCCCCGGCCCTGGCTACGGACGGGACTGTGTACTGCGGTTCGAGCGACGGGAAAATGTACGCCCTGGACAACGGCGGCAACCTGCGCTGGGCTTATCAGACCGGGGCTGCAATTTGGTCCTCGGCTGCGATAGACCTGAACGGGCGCCTGTATTTCGGGTCCAACGACAGCAAGATATACGCCCTGCAGTCGGACGGCAGCCTGGCCTGGAGCTACACCACCGGTGGCCCGGTCATCTCCTCGCCCACCATCGACCTGATCCACGGCGCAGCTTATGTCGGCTCCAGTGACAGCCTCATCTACGCCTTCGGTGTCAACGGCGGCAGCCCCAGATGGACCTTCAATGTCAAGGGCCCGGTCTGGAGCTCGGCGGTCATGACCACTACGGGAGATATTGACTGCAATTCGAGCAATATAATAGCCATCGATGCGGACTTGACAAACAGCTCCACGACTTTCCCGTGGGAGAGTATCTTCCTGACCACAGAGGGACAGTCATCCGGCAGCGGGATACAAGGCTCATCGGGTAACTCAGGCACTTCCTGCGTCTCGGTCTACGGACCGGTCTTCTATGTCAGCCTCAACGAAAAGGGCTGCAGCGCCAGCCCCGGCTGGCCGGTAGGCTACGATCTGACCACCTGGCCCAAGTGGAGACACGACCTGCAGAATACGGGCAACCTGGCCACCAGTCTGGGTGTGGCGATGAAACCCACCAATGAGCTGGCGATCGATACCCGCTGCGACCTGTGCCGCGACGGCGCCCTGAATGTCAAGGACGTCCTGTTCCTGATGGCCGGCGGCGTGACCGATCCGGACAACCCGGCCCTGGACTGGGACGGGGACGGCCAGTGGTCGCTCGATGACGCCACCTTGCTGCTCAAGGAGCTTCTCTCCGGCAAATGCAATCCCCCGCAGGCCCTGCTCGCCGCGGGCAGCATCTTCTCGCCCGGCCAGAGCAGCTTCAACCTCAGCCAGCTCGACGTGATCGAGCTGGAAACCGCCCTGGGCAATCTGGACCTGAGCACCAGCCAGCGCGAGCAGTTCCTCACCGAGCTCCTGGCCCTGGGCGCCAACGCCGCATCGCTGCCCAAGGCTTTCAGCCTGATGCAGAATTCACCCAACCCGTTCAACCCCTCCACCTCGATCAAGTTCGAGGTGCCCGAGGGCGCGACGGAGCATGTCAGTCTGAGC
>JAJFUG010000022.1 GCA_021372515.1 bacterium | reverse complement strand
TAGCTGGCGCCCTTGTAGGCGTTGATCGTGTTGCCGTTCTCGTCCCGGGCGATGCTTTCCGGGTACCTCTCGCGGGCGTACCACCACTCGCTCTCGGTGGTGTTGTAGTAGATGAAACAGCCCACCCCGGCGGCCTTGGTGGCTGCGGCGTCCGCGGCGATTTTCTGGCGGGTGAGCGTGGAGCCGGGCCGCGGGTGCGAGCCGCAGACCCAGCGCCGCACCGACTTGTCCGGCAACATCTGGCCGTACTGCGGGAAATGCCCGTGCATCTCCCACCAGCGCACGAACTGGTTGTCGTGGTATTTCTGGAAACGGTCCTGTTCCTGAAGAGCTCCCGAGCTGTCCGGGAATGGCTGGTCGATCACATAGTTGCCGTCGTACGGCCCGAACCCCTCGGCCGGGTCGAAATACTCGCGGTACCTGTTGTAGACCCAGCCCAGCGAGGCGCGCCAGTCGCGGGGCTGGAGCGTGATCTCCAGGCCGGTCACTGCATTGCGGTTGTCGCGCAGGCCCAGGTATTCGCTGATCACCTGCAGGTACGGGCGCTCGGCCAGCGAGTAGTTGCGGCTGTTCCAGTGGAAATCCTCGGCCAGGCCCACGCTGTTGCGCCAGCGCAGACGCACGGCCGGGATGTCGAATGGGTTGACCAGGCAAAGCGCGTTGCGCTTGTTCTGGTTCCAGAACACCAGCATGGGTATGCAAGTGCGCCAGGACTCATTGCCCACCGGCCCACCGTCCTCCTGGCCGTAGCTCACCTGGAACGGGGTCCAGGGATTGACCTCGAACGGGGCCTCGGCGATGGGCGCCCAGCCTGTGTAGCCCCAGGTGGGCAGGGGTAGAAGCTGCACCAGTCGCAGCGAACGGTCGGCCCCGCGGATTTTCTGGGCCTGCACCTCCCAGCGCAGGTTGTCCTCGCTGAGGGTGAAACTCTGCTTGACCGTGAAATCCGCACCCTCGAACACTTTCTCAAAAGTGCAGACAATCACGCTGTCACTCCGCCGGATGTTCAGGTTCGAGACCAGGGCCGCGCTCTCCAGGTCGGAGAAAGTGCGGCGGGTCAGGTCATCGCAGACCATCACCCCGCCGATACGCTCGCCCACTGGGACGTTGGTCTCGGGCCAGACAGTCTCAACCACCTGGTTGCAGTAATCCACCGTGTCCGGCTTATTCAGCAGGTGACGGATCGTGCCGTCCTCAGCCGAAAGGGTCACCTCCAGCCTGTCGTTGCCCAGGGTGACATAGCTGGTGGACTGGCGGAAATAGAGCTCGGCCTCCAGGACGGAGGGCAAAAAGGCAAGGCCCAGCGACAACAGCGCCGCCACGGCGGGAAAAGACCGTTCAACCAAAGGTCTGACCCGGTTCATCTGGCAAATCCTTTCCAGGGAATTAATTGGGGGGATTCGAGCGGTACGGCGTCACAGGCTTCGAACATTGCGCCCGACACGTCGTCCACCTTATCTTGACCTGCGTCTATTATAACACCTCGACCGGACCAGTCAATGAATAACACTCTCAGCCTCCCGTGCGCCGCAGGCCTCGATCTGGCCGGAGTGGAGCACCGTCCGAGCGGCGCGGTGCTCACCTGCGGCCTCCGTATACAAGACAGCCATGACCTGTTCACGGATGACGAAATTGTGGCTTTCCTCGTGGCCAGCGGTATAAAGGTGGTGGGTATCGACGCTCCGCTCTGTCTGCCGCCTGGTCGCGCCAGCCTGGAGGAGCGCAACGGATGCCACTACCGTCCCTGCGACCTGGCCCTCCGTCAGCGCGGGATACGCTTCTTCCCGATCACCCTCGGCCCGATGCGCGCCCTCACCATGCGCGGGATAAGGATGAAACAGGAGCTGGAGCGCCGTGGCCTGCGCTGCCTGGAAACCTACCCCGGCGCGAGCCAGGATGTCTGGGGCGTGCCGCGCAAGGGCCGGGGTGTCGAAAGCCTGCGCCAGGGGCTGATCGGGCTGGGGATCGAGGGGATCACGGAACGGATGAGCGACCACGAGCTGGATGCGGTCTGCTGCGCCCTGAGCGTGGCCCTGTACCTGAGCGGACGCAGTGAGGTGCTGGGCGGGGCCGAGGAGGGCGGGATAATAATCCCGGACGGACCGCTGTCACGGGAAACGTCGGCCTGAGCCTTCAGGCCCGGCAATCAGTTGATAAGTCCGCTCAGGCCCAGCTCGCCCAGGCTGCGCCAGAGCATGAACGAGCCCACCAGCACCAGCAGCACCCCGGCCACTGCGGGTGCGGCGTGGAAAGCCTTCGCGCCGGCGCGCCAGAGAGCGGAAAGTGAACGCGAGCGTGTGACCCAGGCCGGTGCGGCGCCCTTCCCTGCTGCGAAAATGTCGCCCAGGTAGAGCGAGACCAGGCCCACCGTCACCAGCACCGCGGCCAGACCCAGGCTGAGCGCCAGGATCAGCAGCACGGCCAGGGCCGGGCGGCCGAAACCCAGGGCCAGGAAATAAATCCAGAGCGCTCCCGGACAGGGCGCCAGTCCTCCCGCCACTCCCAGCCAGATCACCCCCCGTTTCGAGCCTTTCTCATCATGTGCATGCGAGTGTTCTCCGGCCTCTGAATGCGCGTGTCCGTGCGGGTGAGGATGGCTGTGCGGATGCGTGTGCCCGGCCGCTCCGGCGCGCAGACGTTGCAGGCCCAGGGCCAGGATAATCGCGCCCGAGATCCCGCCCAGCGCGGCCTGGACCGCCGGGCCGGGAGCTCCGCCCCAGGCCAGGCTGGTGACCAGGGCCAGCAGGAACACCCCGCCGGTGTGGGTCAGGGTGACTGTGAGAGCCAGCAGAAGGGCCCGCGGCCAGCGCTGGCCGCTGCCCAGAAGGTAGACCGCGGTGATGGTCTTGGCGTGGCCCGGCTCCAGGGCGTGGAACCCGCCGTAGACAAAGGCCGCCAGCAGGAGCAGCCAGAGCGCCGCGCCGCCCGCGCTCCCCTGCTCGAAAAAGCGGCTGACTCTGTTCTGGAACGCACCCTGCCGCTTGCCCTCTTCTTCACTGTGTCCCGCTGCAACAGGCGGGGACGAGGCCGTGCCCCCCGCAGCCCGCTCGGTCCAGCGGTCCAGGACCAGTCGCCAGGGGCTGGCTCCCTGTGTCCCACGCTCCAGCGCGGCGCCCTCCACCCGGCTGAACCCCAGGCGCACCCGGCGCAGGCTCTCCGGCCCCACCGGGCTGGCTGTCGAGTCCAGGCTTGTCCAGACGACCCGCACCGCCTCCTCCGCGATCAGGACAAAGCTTTCCCGTCCCGGCTCGGGCCGGTCGTTGCGGTTTTCCAGGCTGAGGAGCGACGGGTGCGTGGAATCGGCGGGCACGCTGCAGACGGCCGAGTAATCGAAAGTCAGGTCCAGATGCTGCGGCAACCGCCGCGGCGGCCCGAAATACTCCACTTGCGGCTCTGTGGACGGTTCCAGGCGCAGGGCTGTACCGTTCAAGCTCAGTGAAACATTGCCCAGCAGGCTGTCACGCAGGGCGGCCAGGTAGCGGCCCTGCTCCTGCGGGCTGATCACACCGTCCGCATCCGAGTCCATGGCGCCGCGCACGGCCAGTCCGGGGAACTCACGGTACTGGAGTCCCACTCTCAGGTCCACCCCATCCGGACGGAGCCGCAACTCGGTCAGGCGCTCAAGGTTCTGCATGTCACGGCTGTGGGCCCGAAGGGGGGACGCCGGGCAAAGTGTCCCGGCCAGCAGGACCAGCAGAAGGAAAACACGTTTCATCGGTGCTCCACCCGAGGCAATATTCTCAGGAGCGGCTTTCCGGTCCGGGCGGAGCGGCCTGCGCCGTCTGCCTCTGTCCCGGGGCCCCCAGGGTGAACAGGCTGGCCGTGATTATGCACCATACCGTGAAAATGGCCGAGGGCAGGGCCACGCCGCTCATGTTCTTGAAATGGGTCAGGGCCAGGATCACTCCCATGCCTGCGTTCTGCATCCCGATCTCGATGGCCAGGGTGCGCCGCCCGGCCGGGTTCAGCCGGATCGCCCGCCCGAACAGATAGCCCCCGCCCAGACCGATCGCGTTGAGCGCCAACACCAGCAGGAACACGTTGAGCGAGGCCTCGCGGATCAGGGCGACGTTGCTGGAGACAACCACCGAGCAGATCACCACGATGGCCGCCACCGAGAGCGCCGGGAACAGCTCGATGAAACGGTCCAGGCGACGGCCCAGCAGACGGCGGAACAGCATCCCGCCAGCCAGCGGCAGGATCACGCTGTAGATGATCGTGAGCATCATGCCGGTGTACGGGATATGGATACGGTCGCCCAGGAGCAGCAGGGTCAGGGCCGGGGTGACCCAGGGCGAGATGAAAGTCGACAGCGTGGTCAGGGCCACTGAATAGGAGACATCCCCACGGGCGACATAGCTCAGCACGTTGCTGCTCATCGCCCCCGGCACGCAGCCGGTGATGATCAGCCCCAGGGCCAGGGCCTGGTTGATCGGCACGACCCTGGTCAGCGCCCAGGCCGTGAACGGCATGATCGTGAACTGGGCCAGGGTTCCCAGCACTACCTTGTCGAAACGCTTCAGGGTGACCACGGCCTGGCCCAGCTCCAGGGTCACACCGATCCCGAACATGGTCAGCCCGAAAAACAGGGTTACGCGCTCGGACATGAAACCCTGGAACACCTGGGGCCGAAAGAAAGCCAGGCCGCAGCCCAGGATCACCCAGAGCGGGAAAAGACGGTTCACCAGAGAGATCGCCCCACGCCAGCCGTGTCGCATTTACTGTGTTCTCCGCATCGGTTGAAGGCTCGAATCGATAGGGGTCAAATAGACATATCACGACGTCGCGTCATGTTGCCAGCCGGGGACGAGTCTGTCAAGGAATTTTCGGCCTTAACAGGATAAGATGGCCTGAATTTCAGGCTTGAGTCAATCGCGTACGCCGAACTTTTCGAGGATTTCGACCAGGTTGGCGTGACGGTGGCGGCGGGCCAGGGCCAGGGCGGAAAGGTGGCTGTTGTCCATCAGGGTCGGATCGGCGCCGTGGTCCAGAAGGTAGTTGAGAAGGCCGATGTAGCCTGCGCGGCGGTAGGACCAGAAACTGCCCTGGGCCAGGTACATCAGGGCCGTGCGGCCGTGGTTGTCGCGGGTGTTGACCTCGGAGCCGGCCTCGACCAGGAGCCGGGCGGTCTCCTTGAGCCCGCGGAACGCCGCCGACATCAGGGCCGTACGCCCCCGCTGGCTGACCGCGTTCACCTCGGAGCCATGCTCGAGCAACAGCCGCAGCACGGGCAGACGGTTGTCCTCCTCGATCGCGCCGCCGCCGCTTCGCACCGAGGACATGAGCGGCGTGCGCCCCATGCGGTCGGGCAGGTTGATCCCGGCCCCGGCCTCCAGCAGCAGAACAATCTTTTTTTCCGTATCACTCACCCCCAGCGAGGCCATGCGCGTGGCCCAGATCACCGCGGCGTGCAGGGCCGTGCGGCCCTCCCGGTCACTGAGGTCGAGCGCCGCCCCGGCGCTGAGCAGTATCTCCAGCAGGGCGCCGTTGCCTGAGGCCGCGGCCGCGATCAGGGCGGTGCGCCCGCCCGCGCCCTTACTGTCCGGTGGCGCTCCGGCGGCGAGCAGGGCTTTGACCATGGCGAGTCGCCCCTCCTCCGCGGCCAGGACCAGGGGGAACTGGCCGGTGCCCTCCTCAGGCTCGGACAGGTCGGCATCGCGGCTGTCAAGCAGCTCGCGCAGACGGTCCTCGCGGCCCTCGCGGATGGCGGAGAATATTTTTGCACGGCGGGACTGGAAAAGCATACAAGGCCTCAAGGGAATGATATTCGAGACAGTGTACCACTTTACGACAATATCAGTCAAGAGGAAGAAATGGAGTGTGTTTGGCATGAATTATATTTATTGACAGAAAGAGGATTAAAATCTACAATCTAATCATTTTGAACACTTACCAGGCGATTTGTTCGTGTTGGTTTTTCTGTCCAAACGCTCTCGATTATTCCGATGTACATTTTTCAGTCAGGGCATTTTAGACTTTTCTCAGAGGTACAAATGTCATTCTCAATCAGAGTGTCAGCAATTCTGCTCCTTTGCGCCGCCTCTTTAAGCGCACAATCTCTGCCAGAACCAGTTCGGAGTGTTCTCTCTCAACACCGCGATGCACTGACACGTCTTTCGGCTACAGGGACCCTTCCCGATACTTTCCGGCTGACCACCAAACCCGCCGCACCCGGCAAAGTCCTCCAGATGGACCTGGATGTGCGTTTCAGAAGCGCCACTCCCGGCGGCTTCATTTTCGTGATACGTGACTTGCCCATTGCATTTTGTCAGGGACAACCGTTGGATATCACGGAAGGCGCTACGATCCCCAACACTCAAGGGCGGATATGGTACCGCTGGACCGACAGCTACGGCAAGATCATGCATGAGAATGCCATGTACGCGACAGTCCTGCTTGACAGCACTTACAGCCTTACCGTAACCGTGTTCGGGATCAACGTGGATTACCTTTCCACCCATGCCTCCACATCCATTTTCCCGCATTCGAAATCCGGAGTGGTAATAAGTCTGTACGTCCTCGTACCGCAGACTTTCCCCAATGGCGCCTACCCCTTAAGCGCCGACCCCAACGGGCAGGTGATTCTGAAATACCCGATCTCCGATGGATTCTTCACGGATTTGCCTACCTCGATCATCGATCCGATTGTGATCAGAGAAGAGCCTGAATACCAGCGTGGAGATGTCAACAGGGATGGCGCAGTCAATATGCTGGACCTGCTCGAGTTGCTGAAAATCCTGAGCGGAGAGGTTCAATAAGGCCGCAGGCGCAAAAAGCGGCAGCCTCACTGGATCAAAACCGGAGGCTGCCGCTCGTTTTGTAGTTCGTTTCTGAGGATGTCAGGCTGTCGCCGGCTCGGGCATCAGCCGCTCCAGCCGCCGGCGCAACTCCTCCAGCTCATGGCCCAGGCGCTCCCGCTCGTGGCTGAACAGCACCTCCGCCCGGCTCTGGTAGTACTCGATCCCATCCAGAAGGTTGCGCCGGAACTCCTCGAAGAACTCGGTCTTGCGGCTGGAAACCCGCAGCGAGAACCGCTCCAGCTCGCCGCGCAGATACTCCAGGTACAGGCCCGCCTCGCGCAGGAACATGTGCGGCCTTTCCTGCGGTGTAAGTGACAGGCCCCGGCCGTAGATGTGGTCCACCATCTCGCGCAGGCTGGCCAGGCGCGAGAAATTGATGATGTTGGGGCCGCAGCAGACCGCCGGCGTGGCCTGCGGCTCGATCCCGTATTTCTTTTTCACCCCGCCCGACAGGTCGTGGCAGATACAGCTCTTGGCCAGTACGCTCCGGCGCAGGACTGTCAGTTGTTCGGGGCTGAGGCCTTCTCCGCCTCCGTTATCCAGGCTTTCGAGCTTCAGACGCTGGTAGGCGCGCGAGGCTGTGCAGATCGGTTTCTCGGTGAACTCGGTGTTGATCACCGAAAAGCCCTTGAAACAGTGGCTGCCCGGCTCGCCCGCCTCGATCCGTTCACTGCGCGCCCGCTCGCTTTCCGAGTCGCGCAGGTTCCAGAACGGCGGGCCCAGGGGTGAGCTTTCGCTCAGGAACACATCCCCCGGCCCGGCCGCGGTCAGCTTGCGCAGATGGGCCTCATCCAGGCCGGTCGCCTCGGGCACCAGCAGGAACGGAGTGCCCCAGCCGGTGCGGTTCATCCCATAGTAACGCAGCATCAATTCGTTTTCACCGCTCGTGCCGATCCCACCCTGGACCGTGAACCTCACCGGCGGGCAATCGGTCAGCGTGGCGCGGCCCTCGGACGAAAGGGCTCGGTTGTAAAGCGGGAACAGCGTTTCGGCCAGCGATTCTTTCTGCTGCCGCAGTTGTTCAAGCACCGGCCCGAGCAACAGTCCGGTGGTGGGAAAAGCGTGGCCGCCACAGTTCAGCCCCGACTCGATGCGGTATTCCGAAATCCAGACACCCCGCTTGGCCAGGAATTTACCCTGGATTTCAGCCGAGCGCAGGTCGCTCACTTTCAGCGCGACTTTCTTTTTCAGCTCACCCCGCTCATCCGGGAAGAAATCATCGAACCGGGAGACATAGGTGTAAAGACGCTGGTTAAGGCCGGCGGAGAACTCGACCGAGGAGCGCAGTCCGCTCTGGGCGAAGCCGCGCAGCGCCGCCAGGGCATCGGAATACTCCGAACCCAGGTCGATCCCCTGACAGTAATTGCGCTTGTCGCTCTTGGTCATGATGTTGACATCGATGCCGCCCGGCACTACCAGACCGCGCAGATGTTCCTGAAGACTGGCTTTGCGGCCCGGATCGCACTCGGCCAGCATCGTGCGGTAACAACTCCTGGTCGCGCCTTCGGGCAACAGTTCGAAATAGCGGGTGATCTCGCTGCCAGGCTCGAACGGGGCGGCTTTCAGAGCGATGACCTGCCTCTGCACCAGACGGTCGAGCAGATCGAGGTAGAGCGTTATCCGGCGCGCGCGCGAATCATCATCCCGGTCGCTGACCGGTTCGTACGGCTCGCCGGATTTCTCCGCGTGATACTTACGCATCTGCTCGATAAGGATGTCATCCACCAGGGAAATTACGGAGGTGATACCGAAACGCGCCACCTTAAGAGGGGTGTCGATAGTGAAACCCGTACCCATCACCGGTATATAAAACGAATGCGGGCTCTCAACACTGGTCATCTACTCGCCAATCCTTGCTTAAGGCTGAATCCATCCGCCGGACCGAAACTCTGCACGGCTCTGTCCGTATCAACTTAACCCATCGTTCCAAAATGCGCTGCCAAAATAATAACACAAATCTTTCAAATAAAACATAACAAAAAAACAAGATTGCAAAGCCGCAGAATCCGTTCTTGCGAATTCTGCGGCTTATTTCTATCTGGCGGAGGGCGAGGGACTCGAACCCCCATGGGTGTGACCCCGGCGCATTTCAAGTGCGCTGCCTTACCAGTTAGGACTAGCCCTCCCTGTGTTCCGGCGCCGCCTTGGGGGCATACTAAGCATAAACTAACAGCAACCTGCTTTTTATTCAAGTCTTTCCGGCGGTCCGCAAGCGGAATGTCTACAACCGGCCGTAATAGTCCCGCACCGACTGCAGGTAGCTCAGCGGCAGGCCGATATCGAACCGCTCCCCGTCGATCATGTAGCCCATAAACCCCAGCTCGGAGCGGATCTCATCCAGGGCCGCGGTCAGCTCGAACTCGCCCGAGGAGCGCCGCAGGTTCGCCCCGATATGGTCCTTGAGTTTGTCGATGATGCGCGGGTCGATCACGTACAGGCCGAACACGGTCAGGTAGTGGTCCAGCCCCACCCCGTCCACACGCAGGCACTCGCGGGCGTAGTCCACCGAGGGCTTCTCGGCGAACTCGGTGATATTGAGCACCCCCCTGGCCTGGTCCTCCCACAGCCCGGCCGCTGTGCCGAACCGTCCGATCAGCTCCTCCGGGGTGCGCATCAAGCCCACCACGCTTTTCTGGTACAGCTCGTAGATGTCGAGCAGTTGGCGCGAGCAGGGGGTTTCGCTGCGCGAACGGTAGATATGGTCGCCCAGCATCAGCAGGAACGGCTCGCCGTCCAGCCACTCCCGCGCGGTGTAGACCGCATGCCCCAGACCCTCCTGGTGCTCCTGGGCGATGATCGTGGTGTGCGAGCCGATCTCCATCAGGCGGTTCTGGTAGTCACGGGCCGCGCGGGAAAGCTTGTTGTAGTGCACCAGCTCCAGCGGCGAGTTGAAGAACGAGGCGAACAGCTCGACATCCTCTTTCTGCACCACGATGCAGACCTCCTGGATGCCGCTTTCCATCGCCTCCTCCACCAGCATCAGGATCGCCGGCCGCGCGATACCGTCCGTGCCGATTATCGGGAACAGCTCCTTGCGCGTGGCCTTGGTGGCCGGGAACAGGCGCGTGCCGAACCCGGCGGCCGGGATCAGCGCCTTGCGCACGCGGCGGGAGGCCGGAATGTCGAGCTTCAGCCCACGCATGCCTTTCTTTTCCTCGAACAGCCGGATGACCCTGTCCTGCTCCTCGACTCCGCGGGCCACGAACTGCGCGGTCCCATCCCCCTGCGAGCCGACCCCCTTGCCGCCCCAGACCAGTTCCTTGATCTCCGGGAAAGCCAGGGCCTCGTGAAGCACCGGCGAGGTGAGCTGGCGCGGGCAGGCCGGCATCAGGTAGCGGTCGAACAGCTCCTGGGCGCGGGTCATCAGGCGGCCCAGGGGCTGGGCCTCGCCCGAGCGAAGGTGCTCCAGCGCCTCGCCGGTGATCATCTTGTTCACCTCGCCCAGGTAGTACTGCACCCCACGGTCCAGGTCGCTCTCTGCGAACGGGAAGCTGCGGTTGAGGTCGGCCAGGATCTCCATGGTGTCTTTTTCGGCGCAGAGGTCCACGATCACCAGGTGCAGGTCATCGGGTACGGAGACCTCCTCGACGTTCAGCAGGTCGCGGTCGTGGGTCATCATCACCGGACGGTTGCCGAAAGCGCAGCCCTGGTCCATCCGTCCGCAACGGCTGGGTGTGATTATCTCGCCCAGGTAGGCGAACTCCATCTCGCCGCGCACGGTCATTTTGAGGTCGTAGACCTTGTTGAACGCGCGGGCGGTGAGCACGCAAATCGCGGCGCTGCTGCTCAGGCCTTTCTTGACCGGCAGATCGGTGAGGTAGTTGTCTATCTGCAGGCCCTTGACCGGGTAGAAAGTCATGATCTGGAACGCCACCCCGGCGGCGTAGCTGAAAAACCCGCCCTTCTCGGCCTCTGCCAGCAGAGCGTCGCGCGACATCGGGATCTCGTACGGCCCAATCCGGCGGCCGTCCGGCAGCGTGCTCTGCAGGATCAGCTTGCCGGGATGCGGGCGCACCTCGGCATGGATGCCCTGGTTGGTGCCGGTGATGATCGTATAACCCTTCTCCAGGGCTGAATTGACCCGGCGGTAGCCGCCGGCCCAGTCGGAGTGCTCGCCGAAAAGGCAGATGCGGCCGGGGACAAAGAGCTTCATGATCTCTCCAGGCTTGCTCTTGGGCGGTTCAGGGTTGAATTCCGGTGGTTCGCTGGACAGTCACCACACCGGTGGCAAGGTCCAGGCCCACGTTGACCGGCGCTCCCCGCTCGAACCAGCGCAGCCAGGCCTGGCTGCGGACCACGCCGCCGGTCAGACGGTCCAATGGCGGAGCGCCGGCGGAGCGCACGTGAAGAAGGTTCAGCAGCACCACACTGCTGTCGGTGAACACGGGACGGATCACCAGGCGCTCGGTGGTCTTGAGCTGGAGGCCTTTCTCCACGCTGAACGTGCTCCAGTCGTGGCTGCGGCGCTCGGGGGCCAGGGGGTAGACATCCAGCGCCACCGGGCCGTTCAGGGCCTGGATGCGGGTGAACTCGCGGCTGAGCTGGGTGCCGGGCTCGAAATGCAGCAGCCATTCCACCGAGCGCTCGGCCGGGGCGTGACGGTCCCAGACGGCGAGCTTGAGCAGCCTCGCCCCCTTGCCCAGCGGCGCGCCGCGCACCTCGATCCGGCTGCCGTTCTTGAGCCGCACCTCGGGGATCACCTGATAGTGGGTGTCGGTCACCTTGAGCGTGTCTTTCCAGGCGAAAAGCGGGGTCGAATCCACCAGCAGCGTGTAGGCGCCCGTGCCGGGGGCGTTGTCGACATAGCTCAGGCCCACCGACCAGACCCCGTCTCCGCCCGGGAACACACAACCCGCCGTGCCCCGCTCCCCCACCACGTTGCCGTCCTTGACACTCAGATCGCCCGTGAGCAGAAGCGAATCTGCACCCCAGTCGAAGAGCTGCCCGCTGGCTTCCAGTTCGATCTCATCCGCCACCAGGAGCATGTCCGGCCGCAGGTAGAGGAAATGCCGGCGGAAACGTTCCAGGCCCAGGCCGGGATGGTAAGCGCGGCTGAGGTCGGCCAGGGCGTAGTCATAGTCGACGGTGGAGCGCACCTCCACCAGGCGCGGGTACTGCCCGAACGCCAGGGCCTCGCCCGTGGCGAACCAGGGCTCGTCCTCGCCCAGCTGTCCCTTGCCCCGGATCAGCAGGGTGTTGTGGTTGGCCGTGCGCTTGAGCATGGTGTAGCCCGGGTCGACCGCCAGGAACCGCCCGCGTGAGAATATCTGGAACGAACCGGCATCCGGATGCCCGTGCGCCGCCCCCAGGTCGTAAGTGGACACCCCGGTCTGGCTCCGTCCCATGAACGGCCCGCACTTGATCCCGATCAGCGTGGCTGAAGTGTCCTCCCAGGCCGAGCGCAGCATCAGCTGGTCCAGGTCGGTGAAATGTTTCTGCAGGGGGAATTCCGCGGGAGAGGCGGGACGGATCGAGTCCGTGTGCCAGGCCAGGGCCCACCAGGAGGCGCTGGCCAGGCCCGAGTCGCGCTGGGCGATCAGACGGTCGGCGAGCCAGAGGGCCGCCCCGTTGCCGGTGCGACCGGCCAGAAGGTAGAGCTGGGGCTCGGGGCCGTGGCTGTTGCCGTGCCGGGGGCTGTCGCCGAAAGTCATGGCCCAGCAGTCCTCGCGGGTCGCGGGAAGAAGGCTGTGCAGGACAAAATCGGGGTAATTGCGCAGCCATTCACACTTGTAGTAATCGCGCCCCAGCAGATCACGGGCCAGCTCGGCGTAGCGCAGGCAGTATTCCTCGGCGTAGTTGCCGTAGCTGAGGCCCTCGATCGAGCCCCCGTCCGGGTTTGACACCTCGAACACCCGGGCGAAGAAACTGTCGCAGGCCCCCAGCCATTCAAGGGCGCGCGGGTCCTCGCCGTAGAGCGCCCCAGCGGCGAACGCCAGTCCGCCGTAGTTGACATGCGCGTGGTTCTGCAGGTACTGGTTGCGGTACCAGGCCCGTTCCCGGGTGATCTGACGGTACTGGGCCTCGGCCTCCTCGCCCAGGCGGTCGGCGACCAGGAAACGCTGGTCCCGGCTCAGCTTGGGGTACAGCCAGTCATAGGCCAGGGCTGCCCCGAGCAGGAGATGGCCGTGCAGGAGGTCGTACTCCGGGTCCCAGACCGGCTTGCGGCAAAGCTCGAACAGGTAGTCGCGAGCGATAAGGTAGAGCGAGTCCTCGCCGGTCACCAGCCAGGCGAACGCCAGGTCCGCGGCCAGGTCGCCGTTGCCCCGGTCGAGCTGCTCCGGCATGTGGGCCGCGGCGCTCACTTTGCCGGGGAGGTCCTCCAGGTAGCGCCGCCAGAGTTCGCTGCGGCTGTCGGCGAGGGAGGCACGCAATGCGTCCAGCTTCTCCTGGCTTAGGATCAGCCGCGGGTGCACCTCGAAGAACGCGGCCAGATGGCGGGCGGCCTCCCGGTCAAGGCCGCCGCGCTCGCTTTCGCTGTGGCAGGCGACCAGACACACAGCCGCGGCAAGCAGTACGGCCAGGACGAGGGGTTTCCTCACGGGCTTTCTCCGGGGGCAAAGGGTTGGATTCAGCACGTTTCCGGCGCAATTTAACACGCCGGGTGCAGTTGCACAAGCCGGGCGGCGGGAATAAAAGAGTCCTGCGCCTCCCCGTGACCTTGATTCGGCCCCGGCCTGGATGATAGATTTGAATATACTTCGGCCCGAGAAAAGGAGGAATGACTCGATGCTAAAGCCCCTGAGCAGCGTAAGCGAGGTCCTGGAGGCCAGCCGCACGGCCCCGACCCTGGTGTTCAAGAACAGCCGCACCTGTCCGATCAGCGCCGAGGCCCGTCACCAGCTCGAAACCTGGGCTGCGGTGAACAGCCGCCCGGATGTCTATATGCTCACGGTCCAGGAGAATCGAGATCTATCCGTGGAGCTGAGCGACCGGCTGGATGTGGAGCACGAGACCCCGCAGCTCCTCCTGTTGCACAACCGGAAAGTGCTGGGCCAACTCAGCCACTACTCGATCAAGAGGGAGAGGATAGAGAAACTGCTGACTGACAGGCTGTAGAATACAACGAGCGGACCGTTAAGGCACCCGCTTGAGGCTGGCCGGGCCGGAGGCCTCCAGACGGAACGTGAGCACCCCGGCCTCGCCGGAATAGAGCGCGGTCACAGGCTGGCCGCCGCTCAGAAGGCGGAACACGGTGCGCTTGTCCACCCCGGCCAGATAGACCCGGCAGCCGGCGGGAAGGCCCTCCGGCAGGACCAGGGAGCGGGTTGGGCCCGAGTCCGGGTCGCGGTCGCGGGTGAAAAGCAGGGCAAGCGTGTCGGCCACGGCCCCGGCCAGGTCCGGACTGCCCACGCGGCGGAAAGTGTGCCCCGGCGCGACGCCGCTGTCGGACAGCTCGATCACGTTCACGAACAGGTCCTGCAGCCGCGCCCCGCCGGGCGAAAGCTCCACGGTCCAGGCCCCGGGCTGGGCCGGCGGCCCAAAATAATTCCCTCCGCTCAGGGGAAGGTTCTCGCCGTTCACCTCGAACTCATGCCCCGATCCCCCCACTTTGCTGCGATTCACATCCTCCGGGAACAGAGGATAGAGAGTCAACTGTCCCTGACCCTCGCAGGCGGTGATCGTCCCATCCGCGCCAAACTGCGGCTCGTTCACCGTGTGCAGCAGCCAGGTCTTGCCGAACTCCGGGTCGGTCGAATCGACATTGTCGCAGACCGCGACCGTGCTGGGCTTGACAAATAGCAGGCGACGCACGAAACGGCTGATCTTGGGCCGCGAGTCCGGGTCGGTGACCAGGGTGCTGTTGTAGGCCCGGGTGGCGTCCCCGGCCACATAGTCAAAGGCCCCGCAGCTCTGCCAGGCGACTATGTCGCCCATGTCGGCGTTGGCTCCGCTGCGGTACTGGGCCCAGTAGTCGCCGATATTGCGGTTGGAGTTTCGGAACCAGTAGTCCAGTGCGCGCTGGCCGCCCTCGGAGGACCAGCTTTCGAAGCGGCGCGAGGGGACTTTCTCCCGTGGGTCCTTGACCAGGACCGTATTGTGGGCGATGGCCCGGGTGGCGTATTTCACGTGGTGCGGGCTGTACCCGTCGTAGTAGCCCGCATCCAGGGCCAGAGCCCCGCGGCGGTAGATAGTGAACTGGTTTTGGTCCAGGTGGTCGTGGCTGCCGAAAAAGTCGCCGCACTCGAAATGGATGAACGTGTCATCCGGTCCCCAGCCGCTGCGCAGGGTCACATAGCCCAGACGCTTGAGGTTGATCGCCTGGCTCGGGTTCAGCTCGCGGTAGTCCACCGGCCGGATCGAGGGGTCGTAGAAAAGGAGCGGCATCCAGAGGTCGCCCGAGTTCATCGCGCGCTCGCCCAGACGCGCCTCGGCCTCATCGATCAGGAACCGTCCGTGGCCGTTGCGGTAAGCCGCCACGATAATCTCAAGCGCCTGGCGCAGGGTGTAGTCGGGCAGCATGCGCGGGGCGGGCATGTCGCCGCTGCGCACGTAAGTCCAGTCGGGACGCAGGCTGGCCAGGCAGAAATATATCCAGAGCTCCATCCAGTCGCCCTGGTTGCGCTTGATCCGGGCGAACAGGTCGGCCCCGGTGGCGCTTTGCAGCGCGGCGAACCAGATCGGGGTCTCCTGGATGAAATGGTTCAGGCTGTACGCCATGCCCTCGTGCCAGCCGCCCTCCATCATGGCCATGGCCTCGAACGAGCGCGAGTACCAGTCCATGGCCAGACGGATGAGCCGGGTGGCCGAGGTGTCGCTGAAGCCCTCGTACAGGGCCAGGCCGGTCAGCCCCAGAGCCAGGGCGCCGTTGGAGTAGTAGTTGTGCATGATCTCCGGCCCGAAAAACACCTGCCCGGTCAGGCTGTCCCGGTCGGTCAGCTTGGCCGCCATGGCGAACATCTTGGCGCGCAGGGCTTCCTTTTTCTCCGGAGTGAAACCCTCGTAGTTGTAGAGCCAGTCATAGGCCAGGCTCATGCGCTGGAGGTTTTCGCCGTTGTAGAACAGGTCATCCTGCGGGGGAAGGGCCAGCATGCGGGCGATCACGGAATCGGCCTGCGGCCCGGCCTCCTCGCCGTTGGCGCTGCGGATCAGGCAGTCCAGGGCCGCGGTGTGGAACTCCTGACGGCTGAGACGGGCGTACCACTTGTCCCAGGGGGCCTGTCCCACCCGGGCGGCCACAGTCTCGATGTCCGGCCCGGCGGGCCAGCTCTTGGTGGCGAACATCAGACGCGGGTGGTCGCTCACGATCAGGTTGGCCAGCGTGGTCGAGCCGGCGGCAAAGGCCTGCGCGGCGCACAGCAGCTCCAGAGTCAGCAGCAGCGATATCTTTTTCCGCAATCCTTGCACTCTCTCCCCCGCAGGCGGTCAGTCCTGGCTCACGCTCTTGAACACACAGCTTTCCTCTCCGGTGCCCCAGCAGCTTATCTCGTGGGTGATATAGTGGCGGCCGTAGAAGGAGAAGAGGATACCCGAGATCAAGCCCTCGTCGAAAATGCACTTGGTCGAGCCGTCCTCCGGCAACCCGGAGCAGTCCAAATCTTCCGAGATGTCGAACATGAACTCGCGGCTTTCGTCGTCCTTGCTCACCACCTCGAAATAACCGATCTTGAACACCAAGAACAGGTCGCGGATTTTCTCGAACAGCTCTTCCTCTGATTTCACGTTGCGCAGGAACCCGGCGTACATCCCTTTGCCGGCATGCTCGCCCGCCCGGTAGATTATCTCGGCGGTCTTTTCCACGCCGCATTCCTTTATCATCGCGGTCTTGATCGAATCGATCACCATGCGGTAGATGGCGATGCTCATCATATCGCCCAGGGTGGGACGGCCCTTGGCCAGGTCGCCCACGCCGTCTATTTTTCTGACATCCAGATTTGTGGCCATGCTTTCTCCAGAATCGCTGTTGATTATCCCGGCCGGAACACCCGGCCGTTATTGAACGGCATGAAATGATACCGGACTAACCATCCAACACTATTTTTTCGGTGTTGCGCCCGGCTCCAGGGTGAGGCTCAACCCGTTGTACTGGCCGAGGTTCAGACGCAGCACTCCGCCCTGGCCCACCGGGAACACCCCGTGCTCGGCCTGCCCGGTGCGGACACGGTAGAGCCCATCCGCCACCAGCCCGGCCAGATAGACCCGGCTGCCCGGAGCAAGGCCCGCGGGAAGGCTGAGCCGCTCGGGAGGCGGAGCGCCCGCAGTCCGGTCGCGGGTGAAAAGAAGGCACACCTCCTCGGCCACGGCGCCCACGAAATCCTCGTTCTGCACGAGGCTGAAATTCCTTGGTGCGGCCACCCCGCGCTCTCCGGTCTGCATCAGGACCAGGTAGATATCCTGCTTGCGCGGGTCACTGATAGTCAGGTCCAGACGCCAGGCCCCCGGCTCGGCCGGGGCCTGGGTCTCGTTCCCGCGTAAGGGGCGGTTCACTCCGCTTACGAGGAACTCTTTGCCCGGCCCGCCGGTCCTGGTGACGAACACGTCCTCCGGCAGCAGCGCCTGCAGGGTCAGGCGTCCCTGGCCGGCTTCTATAACTACCGAGTTGTCCCCCAGTATCTGCGGCTCCTCGACCGTGTGCAGCAGCCAGTGTTTCTCGAACGCCTCGCAGACTGCATCCACGTTATCGCAGACCGCTACTATATCCGGCTTGACAAAGAGCAGACGGCGGGTGAAACGGCTGATCTTGGGACGCGCCCCCGGCTCGGTCACGACCGTGCTGTTGTAGGCCGCGGTGGCATCCCCGGCCACGTAGTCGAAATCCGGCTCGTTCTGCCAGGCGGTCATGTCGGCGGCATCCGCCCAGGCCTTGTCGCGGTACTGGTCCCAGTAAAGGCCAAGCTCGTAGTTGGAGTTGCTGAAATAGTAGTCCAGCGAGCGTTGCCCGCCATCCGAGGGGAACGGGTCATGGTAGTGGCTGTAGGTCATCTCCTGGGGGTCGCGCACCAGCACGGTGTTGTGGGCCAGCGAGCGCACGGCGTACATCTCGTGCTGCTCCCCGTACCCGTCGTAGCCCCCGCTGTCCAGGGCCAGGGCGCCGCGGTGGTAGATCGTGAAACTGTTCTGGTCCAGATGGTTGTGCGAGCCGAAATAGTCCCCGGCCTCGAAAGTGATGTAGGTGTCGGCCTCGCCCCAGCCGCTGCGCAACACGGCCAGGCCCAGGTGCTCGGGGTTTATCACCCGGCTGGGCGGCAGCTCGCGCCAGTCGCGGGCCTCCAGGCTATCCGAGTAGAACAGCAGCGGCATCCAGAGGTCGCCGTCGGACAGTGAGCGCTCGCCCAGACGTTCCTCCAGTTCGTTCAGCAGGAACTGTCCGTGCCCGTTGCCGTAGGCGCTCACGATCAGCTCCAGGGCCTGGCGCAACGTTCGCTCGGGCAGCATGCGCGATGCGTTCGCATCCCCGCTGCGCATGAATGTCCAGTCCGGGCGCAGCGCAGCCAGGCAGAAATAGATCCAGCCCTCCATCCAGTCACCCTGCTCGCGCTTGATCCGGGCGAACCAGTCCTCGCCCGTGGCCGTGCGGTAGGCCGCCACCCAGATCGGGGTTTCCTGGAGCACGTGGTTCAGGCTGTAGGCCATGCCCTCGTGCCAGCCTCCGCCCAGCAGCTCCATCGCCTTGAACGAGCGGTTGAAATACCAGTCCTCGGCCACCCGGATCAGGTGCGTGGACGCCGTGTCCTGCGGCCCCTCCCAGAGGGCCAGGCCGGTGAGGCCGATAGCGAGCGCGGCGTTGGAGCAGTAGTTGTGGAAGATCTCTTCTCCGTAGACAATTTCCTCGCCCTTGGCCCCGCGGGTGACAAGGTGGTGCGCCATGCCGAGCATGCGCGCGCGCAGCTTCCGCTTGGCATCGGGCGTGAACCCGGGGTAGTTGCAGAGCCAGTCGTAGGCCAGGCTCATGCGGTGAAGGTTCTCGCCGTAGAAAAAATTGCCCTCGCGCTCGGGCAATGCCAGCATCCGCGCGATCACGCTGTCCGCGGCGGCGTCCCGGGGTGAGCCGGCCTGGCCCAGTTCAGAGCGCAACAGCCAGCTCAGGGCGCCGGTCTGGAACTCCTGTGCCCCCATACGGCCGAACCAGGATCTGTATGGCTCGCGTTTCACCCTGGCGGCGGCCTCGGCCGGGCTGAGCGCGGCCTGCCATTTCGATGTCCGGAACATCAGGCGCGGGTGCTCACGCACCGGCTCGGCCGCGCGGACCGTTACGGCCAAGCCAAGAACAACCGCTGCCAACAGAAAGCCCGACCGGAAAAGTCTCATGCCATCCCCTGCGTTTCGCTTGACCCTGCTGCGGTGTTCCGCACCCTGAACGAAAGAAACAAAATAAAGTCACCGGCCTCCCCGGCGCAACCTCAATCTGTAGCCGTCTGTCTGAGCCATTGCGCCAAATCAGGCCCGCAACTACTTTATGACCCAAGCGTTCCGTTTGTTTTCCAAGAGATGCCCTCAAGCCCCCGGAGAGCCGCATGCCCAACCGATTTCTGTTCCTTATACTTGCGTCCGCGCTGCTGTATTCCCCGCTGCCGGCGGCCGACCCCACAGCGCCAGAACTCTACCGCTCCGTGATCGTGGCCGGCGCCACGCGGGCGCTGGACTGGCAGAGCGATGGCGGGCGCTACAACAACAGCCAGGCGGACAAGAACAGGCCGGTCCAGGACATGCTGGCCACCACCCAGATGGCGATCTACCCCGTGGCCTGGCTCTACAGGCACAAGTATCCCGACAACCCGTTCTACGGCGACAGGCGGGCACTGGAATCGGTGATCCGAAACGGCGATTACCTGGCCGCCTACCAGCCCTCCAGTTTCTGGCCCCTCAGCCAGTGGACCGTACACTCCTGGCTTTCGGCCCTGGAGCAGGTGCAGGATGAGCTGGACCCGGAGCGGCGCGCCCGCTGGAGCGCGGCCATCGAGCACTGGGTCGCGATGTATCTGGACTACCTGCACAAGTGCGAGGGCAAGCGCCAGTATACCGCGGTCCAGCTTGGCACCAGCCCCAACCACTACTCGCTCTACCTGGTGGCGGTGATGAAAGCCGGCCAGGTGCTGGGACATCCCGAGTGGACCGATTACGCCCGCGGCCAGTTCAGAAACCTTCTGCGCAGCCAGCACCCGGACGGGTTCTGGGCCGAGCATGACGGGCCGGTGAACCGCTACACCTGGATCACCCTGCAAGGGGTGGGACTCTACTACGAGATGACAGGCGACCCCGAGGCCCTGGAGGCGATCCGACGGGCCAAGGATTTCGTGCTCGGGTTCACCTACCCCGATGGCTCGGCCGTGGCGGTGATCGACGAGCGCAACCGCTACGCTCCCGGCCTGTCTCCGACCCACGGCCTGCTGGGACTGGGGCATTTTGCGGATGGCCGGCGGTTCTGCCGTCTGATCGCGGCGAAGATGGCCGCCGGGGCGGCGGACGAGGACGGCTCCGGGTTGAGCAACGAGTCCCTCTCCCACCTGACCGACGCCCTGCGCTACTGGGAGGCCGGCCCCGAGGCCGCGGTGCCCTGGGACAGTCAGTCCTACGACCGCACGCTGGTGAGCGGCGCCCGCCTGATGCGCCGCGGAGACTGGATTGTCACCCTGTGCGGCATAGTCAGCCCGCCCTGGGAGGGCAACCGCTTTTTCCTGGACCGCTACACCTATATCGAGGTCTGGCACCGCAAGTGCGGCCTTGTCCTGGGCGGCGGCAACACCAAGCGCCAGCCGCAGATCGCCACGCTGCTGATGGAGCCGAGCCACGGCGGGCTCGATTTCTGGCCCCGCGACAGCCGTATCACCGGCGCCGGCGACAGCCTCTGCCTGGAGCTTGCCTGCGACAAGTTCAGCGCGCGCCTGAGCGCCCGGGTGATAGATTCCACCGAACTGGACCTGCGCGTGCATTTTATCGAGACCAGCCCGCCCATGCTCTGGCCCAACCGCTACGAGTGCAACCTCCAGCTCCAGCTCAATGCCGGCGAGACCCTCACGGCCGGGGACGGCCCCCACGCGCTGGGCCCGGACAAACTGAATGTATGGGAGAGCAATCTGGGCGAACGCATTTCCACCGGGCGCTGGAGCCTGACTGTGCCTGCCGGGCGCACCAGTCTGCGCTGGCCGTTCCTGCCGTTTTTCAACTACGACGTGGACGGGATCGGGGGAAAGAATTCTGCAATCGGCATTCTGTCAACCGCGGCAAGAATTTACGAAGATGATTTAGAGTACAGGCTGAAGGTTAACTGAGCGGAAAAAGCTCTCACTGACGCCAGCGGCGCAGGCCGTGACGGCTCAGGTACAGCGGGATGTGGCGGAACAGCGGGTCGCTCTTTTCTACCTCGCGCAGGAGGGTGCGCTTGACACTGGAAAGCGGACCGCAGAGGATTGTCACCGAGCCGCCCTCCCCGCCCGCGCCGTTCACTTTCCAGCCTGCCGCGCCGTGCGAGCGGGCGATCTCGATCACCTTTCGAGCATCCGCTCCCACCAGGGCCGGGTCCAGGCGCTCCTGGGCCTCGGTATTCTGCACCATCGCCTGGCCCAAGGCCGCGAAATCGCCGGCGTAGAGGGCATCCCGCGACAGCTCCGCGGTGCGGCGAAGGTCCTCCAGGCGCTTGCAGTCAGGGCCCTCACCGCGCAATTCCTCGATCACTTTCTCGTGCACTTTCGAGGAGTGGTGCCCGCGCCCCAGGTAGATCAGGGCCAGACGGCGCTCCAGCTCCCACCATGTCTCATCCCCCACCCGCACCGGCGTGACCGTGGCCTGAGGGTACTGGCTCATCTCGATGAAATTCACCCCGCCGAAAGCCGAGGCCAGCTGGTCCTGGATGCCGCTCTGCAGGCCCAGCATCCCGGTCTCGATCTCATGCGCCGTGGCCGCCACCTCCTGCGCGCTCATCCGTCCCGGGGTGAGGTAATCCAGCGCGCCCACCAGGGCCACGCTCACCGCGGCGCTGGTGCCGGTGGAGGCCCCGGCCGGAGCCTCGGAATGAATGGTCACCTGGAACGCCAGCTCCTCGGGCAGACCCATGCGACGGATCGCCGCCTCCAGCAGGGGGTGACGGTCCCACTCCTCTGCTGCGGGGTCCACCGCGTAGCGCTCGCCGTAGTTCTCGGCGTGGATCACGCAGCGCTCGGCCGCCTCGGCGCGCCGGAATACCTCCAGCTGCACCTCCACTATCGGGTAGACCGCGATGTTGAACACCTTGCCGTGAGCGGCGAACCAGGTGTCGGTCCAGCCGCCGTTGTCGCAGATACGGATCGGCGCGGCGCTGTTGATTACGGCCAGGGGCCGGGGCGGGTTCATCATGCTCTCCAGTGAAAGTTCAAGGCCATCGCGCAAAATAATACCACCGCCGGGGCCGCGGTTCAAGGTCGCTGTGTGTCACGGGTGGGTTTACGCCGCTGCCCGCGGGTTGTATATTGAGATTGAATTGTGAACCCTGGTGCGTGACCCCTTACCAAGACCGGAGATATGCACGATGAAAATTCTCTCTCTGCTGGCCGCCATTCTGGTTTCAGGCTTGTTCTCGCTGGCCCGGGCCGCCGGGCCGGTGGCCTGGCCCGACCATATCCTGCGCGGGGCCAATGTGGCCACCAACCTGACCGAGACCGACGTGGCCCTGCTGGCCCTGGACTGGAAAGCCAACTCCTGCCGCCTGTTGATCAACGACCTGGTCCCGGACAAGCCCCCCTACCGTCCCAGCGAGGAGCAGAAGAAAAGAGCGTTCGAGACCCTGGACCTTCTGCTCAAGTACAACCTCTACACCGTGTTCAGCCCCAGCCCCTCGTTCCGCGACAACGATCTCTTTTTCTCCAACCCTGAGTACCGCAAGGCCTACGTGGAGTGCTGGCAGGATGTGGCCCGCCGCTACAAGGATGCCGGCCCCATTGCCTACGACCTGATGAACGAGCCGCACGACAGCCTGGCCCGCACCGAGTGGAGCGGCTTTGCCAGGGAGCTGACCAAAGCGATACGGGCCATCGACAGCGTGCACACGATCGTGGTCGAGCCGCCGGAGTGGGGCTGGGCGGACGGGTTCAAGTTCCTGGAGCCCACCGGAGACCCCAACACGGTCTACAGCTTCCATTTCTACGGACCCATGGACTACACCCACCAGCGCAACGGCGGCCACATGCAGGCCACTGAAGAGCAATGGAAAGAGCGGGTTTACCCCGGCGCTACCATGCAGGGTGAGGTCTGGGACCGCGCCCGTCTGGAGGCCGAGGTACAGAAAGCCGTGGCCTACGGCAAGGCCCACGGGGTGAAAATCTGGTGCGGCGAGTTCGGGGTGGCGCGCTGGGCCGTGGGCGCACCCCAGTACATGCGCGACTGGATCGAGCTGTGTGAGGCCAGCGGCATCGGCTGGAACTACTACGCTTTCCGCGAGTGGTCGCCCATGGACATGGAGATGGATCCCGGCGTGCGCGGTGGCAAGACCGCTCGGGGCGAGACCGATTTCACCCGCCTGTTCCGTGAGTTTTTCTCGCGCGGAAAATAAGCCGGAGCGGGAGACGACGCCGTAGGGGCGGCCCCCCGTGGCCGCCCGAAAAGGGATGTGGGCAGGCACAGGGGCCTGCCCCTACATAGCAGGATTCCAGGAAGCAGTACCTTGGGATTGACAATAAAAAAGCCGGAGACCTCGCAGTCTCCGGCTTTTGTCTATCTGCCTATCCTATCGATCACAGCGGCCGGGGCTGTCCCGGGATGGCCACCGCGCGCTGGGGCGCCGGGCCGAACGCCGGCTTTTCCGGCACCAGGCTCAGGGTGGATTTGGAAATCTCATCCCAGGTGATTTTCTTGCCCGTGTAGGCGCTCTCGCGTCCCAGGACCGCGGTCAGAGTGCTGTCCACCGCGAAATCCAGGGCGTCGTTGCGCGCCGCACCCTTGCGGATGCTGTCGATCAGCACGTTGTGCTCGTACACTGTGGCGTTGGTGTTCTGGCCGCGGAAACGCCAGTTCACCTCACCGCGGATACGCTCGCGCGAGTCGCTCATGCCCTTGGTGCCGAACACCAGGTTCGAGCTGGCGTTGTCGCAGTTCTCCCACTGGCGGCACATCAGGTGCACCTGGATGTCGTTCGGGTACTCGTAGTAGACGCTCATGTTGTCCCAGATGTTGCCGTACTTGGGGTCGGTGCGCTGCTGACGGCCGCCCTGGGCCAGGGCTGAAACCGGGGTGGCCCCGAGGACCCAGTTCATCAGGTCGATCTGGTGCACCACCATCTCCACGATCTGATCGCCGGAGAGCCAGCAGAAATAGTACCAGTTGCGGCACTGGTATTCCATCGGGGTCCAGGCCGGGTTGTTACCGCGGTGCCACAGCCCGCCGCCCATGCGCAGTATCTGGCCCGAGACGATCTTGCCCAGGGCGCCCTTGTGGATCTGGTCCACGGTCTCGATCACGGCTGTCTCGTGACGGGCGTTCAGGCCGACCACGATGGACAGGCCCTTGCTCTTGGCCGCCTCGGCCGCGGCGCGCGCCTTGCGGCAACCCACCGGGTCGGTGGCCAGGGGCTTCTCGGCGAACATGTGCTTGCCGGCCTTGACCGCGGCCTCCATGTGCAGGGGGCGGAATCCCGGCGGGGTGGTCAGGATCACGTAGTCGATATCGGCCTGGAGCACTTTCAGGTAGGAGTCCATGCCCACGAACATGTTTTCCTTGGGCACGTTGATCATTTTCTGCAGCTCACCCTGAAGGTCCTTGTCCTCGCGCAGGGCCTTGAGGCTCTGGTCGATCCGGTCCATGCCCAGGTCGGCCATGGCGACCAGCTCGACATTGCCCGGTTCGGCGGTGATAGCGTTGGCCGCCGCCCCGGTCCCTCGTCCGCCGCAGCCGACCAGCCCGATCTTCAGACGTTTCTTCGAGGCCTGGGCGTGCGCGCTCTTGACAAAGGGAAACGCCGTAATCACCGTGGCCGCTGCGGCCCCGGCGGTCAGAAAATCGCGGCGCGAGATCGATCCATCCAGCTCCTTGCTCATCTTTTCTCCCCTCTCGAGTTATCGTAAAACGACCGGTGGATTGGTAGCGACAATTTAAGCCTCATTCTTTTCGTCAGACAAGGTTGTTTCCGTCCGAGACATTCACCCATTCTATTCCGAGCTTGCGCACCGCGTAGCCCACCTCTTTCAGGCAGTCGCCGTAG
The DNA here is from genome assembly GCA_021372515.1 of bacterium. NCBI lineage: Bacteria > bacterium. The sequence continues at coordinate 5,691 of JAJFUG010000022.1, read as the reverse complement.
CAGATCATCCAGTGGAAGCCCTGCATCTCGGCCAGCAGCTTGCGCCAGTCCCCGTCCACCTCCACGTCGATCTGCGAGCGGCAGATGTCCATGAACGGGTGGTCCACTATCCTGCCCGAGAACCCGATCCAGCGGGAGGAGTGGAAATTGGGCGCGATGTTGGTCACAGTCTGCCCGATGCGCATCTCCACCTTGGGAGCGGCGCCGTAGTCCGACTCGTAGTGGGTCAGGATTTTCACCGGCTCCAGGTCGACCCCGTTCATCCGCCGCGGCGCGGTGCAGTGCGCCACGGTGACCACCCCGTGATGCGGGTGGGTCGGGTCCTGCATGAACACCGGCCGCCCGGAAACATAGCGCAGAAGCACCCCGGCCGGGATGACCACGAAATCGCTCTCACAGAACGCCATCAGGCCGTCGTCGTTGATCAGGCTGAGGCTCATGCAGGCGGTGGTCTTGGCGATGGGGATAATCGTGGACATGCAGTTGTTGATGGTCATGGCCGGAGCGTCATGCTCCTGCATCAGCTCGCGGAAAATGTCGGCCAGCAGGATCGCGTTGACCACGAACTGACGGTCGGTGCCGAGGCTGACCTCCTTGCGCGAGAGCATCTCAGCGCAGCGGCGCTCGGCATCCGCCACTTTCCTACGGTCGGCCAGGGTTTTCTTGATCCGCGGCTCCAACTGCTCGTAGCTCACTTCGCGGATGTCCATCTTCCAGAGGTCGCGGCTGATACCCGGGGCCAGGTCGTAGCCCTCGCCCCAGCCGCTGGCCCCGCCCACGGCCACGATCCGCGTGCCCCGGGCATTCTTGAGGCCGTAGAGCGCGCGCAGGCGCCAGAGCACGTCCGCGTACTCGTCCACCACCACGTCGTAGACATCCATGTTCTTTTCGCCGTAGGCGTCCTTGGTTTTGCGCAGGAATCGCGGGTGGGCGATCTCGTACCAGAGGTAGACCGGGCCGCTGCGGTGGCGCAGGAACATAATCGCGGGCTTGCCCGGTGCGGTGAGTTTCTCCAGCCAGGAGTTGGAGCCCATGGCCGCGTAGAACAGAAGGGCGTCATGGTCGCCCTCGCCTGCCGCGGCGCACTCGCTCTCGGAGCCGGCCTGCCCCAGGGGCAGCACCTCCAGCGGGAACCCGGCGTCCTGCACCAGGGCGGCCAGCTCTTTCTGTATCCGCGCCGCCTCGTCCTGGACGTCCGCCATGTCGTGCAGTCCGCCCCAGGGCCGCCAACTGGTCTGGTCCTGGCGCTGGCAGAGTTCGTAGACCAGCACCGGCTTGACCCGTAGCGGCTTGCCGATCTGAAAGTCCCGGTCCGAAACCGGCATTTTATCCGGCAGCCGTCCCGCTGTCCCGCTTCCCAGCGCCAGCACCCCGGCGCTCCCCGCCCCTAATCCCGCAAACCTGATGAATTCACGACGATTGAGGTTGGATAACATCGGATATCCCTGTCTTCTCTCGGGCACGCATTATGGTTCCGGTGGTGCGGGAAATGTAACCACAGCCTGCATTGCAGCCTCGGGCGAGGCTGCGCAGGAGACATTCTCGGGAGACAGGGCACGGTATTTGCTTCCGAACCATAAGCCGGTAGCAAACTGAGACAGCACCCGGAATGGATATTAGCACACATTGCGAGCAGGCAAAAGGTTTTTTATCGGACTGAACGGATTGGACGCCCACGGAGCGGGCGGAAAGGCGGAATAAAGTGACAATCCGAGCGGGAAAGAAGACAGAGGGCGGCAAATCGCTGGTCCAGCGGGCGCTGGAAAAAGCCGCCATTCTGCGGGCGGCGATGGAGCCCGAGAATCAGGCCCAACCCACGGTCACCGAATAGATACCGTTCGGGTGGCGGCGCTGTCCGGCCTGGAACAAGCTGCAATCCGGAGTGAACGAAGGCGGAGGAATCAACGCGCCCGGACTCACCCGATATAATCACCTCCGCGAGGGCCTGTCGGACTCCGGCCGGGGGCTTAAGTAAAATGGCCGTTCAAGGCAGGCCCAACAAAAACCCCCGGACAACACGAGGTTATCCGGGGGTTAACTCGATTTCAGACTACTGCCGTCATGCCGCTACGGGCGTAACATTTATAGACTGAAGGCCCTTGGGGCCCTGTACGATCTCAAAAGTCACTTCTTGATTTTCGTATAAGGTCTTGAACCCGTTTGAGTTGATGGAGGAATAGTGAACGAATACATCCTCCCCGTTGGACTGCTCAATAAAACCGAAACCCTTTGCTTCATTGAACCACTTGACTCTACCGCTAACCATCAAAACTCCTGCTGTAAAAATGAGTAGCCGCCGAATAAATTAGGTAAAGCTCGCTGCAGCTACAAAAAAAGCAGAGGAAGGCAAAGCCTCCTCTGCCACGCCAGCAGTATAACAACATTCTCTTCTCAATGCAAGATAATTCTTTATTTATTCCTTGTAATCTTGAAACAATTCAGTTCTCTTCTCGTTGTCCGATGTGAAAATAATCTTTCGGGAACATCCTGTTGAGCAGCAGCCAGGACCTTAGATTGCCCCGCGTCAACGCATAGCTCACCATCGGCACAATACACCCGCAGGTCGCGCAGTTTACTCCAGTTCCAAGAACACAGGGGGTTTTCCGCTGCATTTCGGACGAATAGGATACGATGTTCCGGCCCTTGAACAGGCATTTGTGGTGATGCTGCTTTTCTTTTAACAGGTTGATGATGTAAGGGGTCATGAATACGAGCTTCCGGTTGCTCTTCCAGGCTGCGGAGAGCTTTGCCAGAGTCCAATCCAGCTCCGTTCCCGAAAGCAGCAAAGGATCATTGTCCTTATCGTGCGAGGTGTACAGGCTGAAAGTGATCCCTGCCACCCCGGTCTTTCTGGCCAGGCCCACAAGCTCATCGATATATCTGAAGTTCGACTTTGAAAGAGTCGGCGAGATGAGGACCCGCTTATCGCCGGTTATGTTCTCAACCACCCTGTCGAACACCTTTGCGCCCCGGATCCGGTCATGCACTTCCCTCGGCCCGTCAATGCTGATGAACAATCTCCGTCTGATACGCTCCGGCACCTTTATCACTCCGTTGGAGGCGATGGACAGGCCGTTAAACACACGGTCCGCGCTCTCGATCACTTTTAGCCGCAGGGTCGGCTCTCCACCGGAAAGGAAAGCGAAAGCCACCCCCTGGGATTGATGCTCTGTAAAGACCTCTGTCCACTGCTCATCCGACAACTCTTTATTGGAATCGTTATTCTTCATCCAGTAACAGTGTTCGCATTTCAGGTTGCACCTTGAGGTTATCTCGTAGTTGGCGATCCTTGGAACAGAACCGCCCTTGCTGAAGTCGTGTACAAACTTAAAGAATCGCGTGATTTTTCCCATTTTCGCCTCAAAACGAATATAGCAGTCAATTACTGAATAATCTATCCGAGCGCAACAGAATCGCGGCAACATCAGGATTTATTCCCGGACAAAACCCGAGCTTATATTCTCGGAAGTCACCCCACAGTCACGGCGTAGATGCCGTTGAGGTGGCGGTACTCCTCTCCCATGCCCAGCCCGTAGCCCACGAAATAGTCCTCGCCGCTAACTTGGAACACGCAGGAATCCGGGGTGAAAGCCGCGCCCTGGCGGTGCAGAAGGACACAGGTCCTGATCGCCGCGGGCTGAAACTCACGCTCCAGCCGTCCGGCGACACTGCCCAGGGTCAGCCCGGAGTCGCAGATATCATCCAGCAGCACCACCACCCGTCCGTCCAGCAGGTCGCGCCGCGGAGCAAAGTGGGAGAACTCCACCACCCCGCGCGAATAAGTGTTGTCCGAGTAGGAGGACACCCCGGCGAAATCGTAGTAGTAACGTCCGGGATAACGCGCCATCAGGTCACAGGCGAAACGCACTCCGCCCTTGAGCAGCACCAGGAACGTCACCGCCTCGGCTGTTCCGTCCGGCCCGATCAGTCCCTGATGAATTTTTTGGGCCAGAGCATCCACTCCAGCCAGAATCTGCTCGTAGCTGTAAATCAACTTTACATTGGTTGACAATCCCGATCCCATCCTTTACCGGAACACCCGAGTTCCAATTTTCACTTCCTGATAAGCACAATCTACAAGCCGGCCCTCATTTGTCAACCGCGCTTAGAATTATCCCCAGACTGCGAGCGGATCTGCCGCAGCTTGCGGTAGAGGGTCGCCGGGCCAATCCCCAGACGGCGCGCGGCCTCGGCCCGGTTGCCGCCCACAGCCTCCAGCACGCGCCGGATGTGCGCCAGCTCCACCTCCGCCAGGCTGCTGTCGGGCCCGACAGCGCCCTGCGGTCCTGGAGGGCGGGTGATCGAGGGTGGAAGGTCATCCGGGGTTATCACTTCCCCTGAACAGACTATGGCCGCGTGTTCGAGCGTGTTCTCCAGCTCACGGATGTTGCCCGGCCAGGGGTAATCGAGCAGCAGCTCCACGCAGGCGCTGTCCAGGCGCAGGCCGGGAAGGTTCATGCGCAGGCTGACCCGCTCCAGGATATGCCGGGCCAGGGGCAGGATATCCTCGCGGCGCTCGCGCAGCGGGGGCAGCTCGAACTGGACCACTTTCAGGCGGTAGTAGAGGTCATCGCGGAACTGGCCCGACTTGACTATCTGCTCCAGGTTCTGGTTGGTGGCCGCTATCACCCGCACATCCACCCGCAGCGCGCGGGTCTCGCCCAGGGGAATCACCTCGTGCTCCTGGAGCACCCGCAGCAGCTTGAGCTGAAGGTTGGGGCTGATATCCCCGATCTCGTCCAGGAAAATGGTCCCGCCCTCGGCTTCCTCGAAAAAGCCGCTCTGGTCGCGGGTGGCGCCGGTGAACGCGCCGCTCTTGTGGCCGAACAGCTCACTTTCGATAAGGGTTTCGGAAAGAGCGGTGCAGCTTACCGGGACGAAGGGCCCCGAGGCGCGTGCCGACAGCCGGTGGATCAGGCGGGCCAGCACCTCCTTGCCCACTCCGGTCTCGCCGGTGATCAGGATGCTGGAGTCGAAACGCGCGGCGCGCTCGGCCAGGTGCAGAATCCTGACAAAGCGCTGGTTGCGCAGCTCGACCGGGAAAATCGGCTTGCCGTAGAGGGCGCGCTCCAGGCGCTGACGCTCCTCGGCCAGCTCTTTCTCTCGCTGCTTTATCTTGCTGGCCAGGGAGTCGATCTTGCCCCGGATGTCCTCGGTCTGAAAATAGACCAACTGATCGCTCAGCGGCTTGTCCCACGACATGGCGTCACGGCCCTCGGCCAGGCAATGGCTGTCGCCGCGCGCCCGGCAGCGGGTCTCGATGAAATAGACCTGGAAACCCAGGCAGAACGAGCAGAAACCGCTGGCGTAGCCGCTCAGCACCCAGCAGCAGGGCAGCTCCTCTGAGACCGGCTCGCAGGTGGCCGCTTCGGCCTCGCTGCTGTCCTGCCAGGCATATTCGAGGTGGCAGCGTCCGGCGGAGGGATCGAGACTGATAATTTTCAGCTCGGTCTGGGCCGCACCCTGCAGCGAGTTTAGCACCGGCCCGGCCTTGAGCATCTCCTCGGTGCTGTCCCAGTGGAACGAGCGTTTCAGCGCCGAGGCATCCGCCTGGCCCCAGAAATAGCCCATCCGCGTGCAGATACGCCGAGCGTGCTCCTGGCCCACCATGTTCACCAGGTCGCGCCGGAACTGGCCCATGGCGAACAGGTCGTGGATCACCACCCGCCGGCCCAGCAGTGAGACCAGGCC